>JAUXLO010000164.1 GCA_030623665.1 Planctomycetota bacterium | reverse complement strand
TATAGGGGAGCCGGGCACCCAGCTCACCATGAGGACGTTCCACATAGGTGGTACTGCGGCCCGCTCCATTGGCGAGTCTGAGGTGGTTGCCAAGCGAACGGGTTTTGTTAAGTTTGGCGAGAACCTGAGGGTGGTAAAAAGTCCTGAGGGCCAGATAGCCTCTCTGGTAACCAATGGAGAGCTGCTGCTGGTAGACGATAAGGGCAGGCAAATCGATAAATATATAGTTCCACTGGGTGCAACGATTGTGGTGAAAGAAGAAAAGAAGGTAAATGCCCAGCAGGTCCTCGCAAGGTGGGATCCCCACATGACACCCATCCTGGCCGAGTTTACGGGGCGGATTCGCTTTGAAGACCTTGTAGAAGACAAGACCGTACGCACGGAGATAGAGACAGCAACAGGCGTTGAGAGGAAGGTCATCATAGAGCACAAGGGAGACCTCCACCCACAAATTATCATCGAGGACAAGAGCGGAAAGATCCTCAGTGCCTATCCTATCCCTGAGAGGGCCTACATTGAGGTGGAAGAAGGCGATTCTGTTGTTACGGGAGACCTGTTGGCCAAGACACCAAGAGAGATTACCCGTACAGAAGACATTACGGGCGGTCTGCCCAGGGTCACCGAGATATTCGAGGCCAGGAAACCCAAAGACCCGGCCGTCATCAGTGAGATTGACGGTCTGGTGGAACTGGGCGAAAAGAGACGGGGCAAGAGGACCATTATTGTCAAAGACGCGGTCACCGAGCATCAAAGAGAGCATCTCGTGCCCAGGGGAAAGCATCTTAAAGTCCACAGGGGCGATCATGTAAGGGCCGGTGACCCTCTCGTAGAAGGGGCGCTGGTGCTTCAGGACATGCTGCGCATTAGTGGTGAGGAGGAACTGCAGCAGTATATGCTGAAGGAGGTTCAGAACGTTTACCGCTCGCAGAACGTACCGATAGATGACAAGCACATAGAAATAATCATTGCCCAGATGCTTCGCAAGATCACGGTTGACGACCCCGGTGACAGCGACCTGCTGCCCGGCATGGTGATAGAAAAGTATAGATTCAGGGAAGAAAACAAGAGTATCAAAGAGTCCAAGGGCAAACCTATCACGGCCAAGCCGATGCTTATGGGCATAACCAAGGCCTCTTTACAGTCAGACAGTTTTATATCTGCAGCGAGCTTCCAGGAGACCACCAAGGTCTTGACGCTTGCTTCCCTTAAAGGGCAGAGAGACCCACTTCGGGGCCTGAAGGAGAACGTAATACTTGGACATCTGGTTCCGGCAGGTACAGGATTTAAGGAACTCACCGCACTTGAGGTCAGGAAGGTGGGTAGTGAAGAAACTAAGGAGTTGGATGAGACAGCAAAATAATTAAAGAGGATATCTTTATATGACACCTACGATAAACCAGCTGGTAAGGAAGGGAAGAAAGAAGGCGGGCAAGAGGAGTAAGAGTCCGGACCTTGAGGGTTGCCCCCATAAAAAGGGTGTCTGTCTGCAGGTTATGACACGCACGCCCAAGAAGCCGAACTCCGCCCTTAGAAAGGTGACCAGGGTGAGGCTTTCCAACGGAAGAGATGTAACCGCCTACATCCCTGGAGAAGGGCACAACCTGCAGGAACACTCCATTGTACTGATTAGAGGCGGAAGGGTCAGGGACCTGCCGGGGATAAAATACCACGTGGTCCGGGGCACGCAGGACACCGGAGGCGTGATTGGAAGGAAGCGAGGACGTTCAAAATATGGCGCAAAGAGCCCTAAGTAGGGAGATATAATATGGGACTTGAGTACAGAAGCACAGAGGTGTTTCTTAAGCCGGATGTCAGATACAACAGCAAGCTGGCGGCCAAGTTTATAAACTGCCTGATGAGGAAGGGGAAAAAGAGCACGGCAGAAAAGGTCTTTTACCAGGCCATGGATTACGTAGAGAAGAAGGTTTCCGAGAAGCAGCCTTTGGAGGTTCTGGAGACGGCCATAAACAACATAAAGCCTCTTGTGGAGGTGCGTTCCAGACGTGTTGGCGGAGCAACGTATCAGGTGCCCGTGGAGGTGCCAAGAAAGAGACAGATGTCTTTGGGTATAAGGTGGATCCTTCAGGCGGCGAAGGCCAAGAAAGGACGCCCCATGTACAGAAGGCTGGGCGATGAACTAATAGACGGACACAAGAAACAGGGAGCGGCATACACAAAGAAAGAGAACACGCACAAGATGGCAGAGGCCAACAAGGCCTTTGCCCACTTTACGTGGTAGAGAGCACAGTTATGAAAAAGAAGTTGGATATTAACAAGTTGCGTAACATAGGCATAGCCGCCCACATAGATGCGGGCAAGACGACGCTTACCGAGCGGATTCTCTTCTATACGGGCAAGGCCTACAAGATAGGCGAGGTGGATCAGGGCACTGCCACCATGGACTGGATGGAAGAGGAGCAGAAGCGGGGTATAACCATTACCGCAGCGGCCACCACGTGTTTCTGGGGTGATAGCCAGATAAACGTTATAGACACCCCTGGCCACGTTGACTTTACGGCGGAGGTAGAGAGGTCGTTCAGGGTGCTTGATGGGGCCGTATGTGTATTCTGCGGTGTGGCCGGTGTGCAGGCACAGTCGGAGACGGTATGGCGGCAGGCCGACAGATACGATGTGCCCAGACTCTGTTTCGTGAACAAGCTGGACAGGGTTGGTGCAGACTTCCACCGCGTGGTCGAAGATATAAAAGAGAAACTTGGCACAAAGGCCATACCTATACAGATGCCCGTCGGTAAGGAGCAGGGATTCACGGGTTGCATAGACCTCGTGAAGATGAAGGCCTGGCTGTATAAGGACACGGAGTCGACGAAAGAACTGATAAAAAATTACGAGGAAGTGGACATACCCGAAAAACTTCTGAGCGAGGCGGCCGAGCTGAGAGAGAAGATGATAGAGGGGATCGCGGAAGAAGTAGACTGGTTTATGGAAAAGTATTTGAGGGAGGAGCCCATAACTGAGGCAGACATAAAAGAGGCCATCCGCCAGGGTACAGTGGGCTCAAAGTTTAACCCGGTGCTCTGCGGCACGGCGTTTAGGAACAAGGGAGTACAGATGCTGCTCGACGCCATCTGTGATTACCTTCCCTCCCCTCTCGACATCCCCCCTGTGTCTGGAACCCATCCCAAAAATGAGAGTGAATTAACCAGAAAGTCCTCGCCCGAAGAACCCTTTGCCGCGCTTGCCTTTAAGATATTTGCCGATAAGCACGGGGATATGACCTACCTGCGCGTCTATTCCGGCAAGCTGCGTTCGGGCCAAAGGGTATATAACCCCAGGGCAGGGCATATGGAACTGGTGAGCCGCATCTACAAGATGCACGCCAACGAACGCGAACAGATGGAGGAGGTCGTGGCGGGCGATATAGTGGCCGTGGTGGGGCTTAAGGATACCGTTACCGGCGACACCCTCTGCGATCGCAAGAACCAGATACTCCTCGAGCCAATGCAGTTCCCCGAAACGGTTATATCCATGGCCGTCGAGCCGAAGACCCAGGCAGGTAAAGAGAAGCTTGTCTATGCCCTGGCGAGGTTAAAGAAAGAAGACCCCACGTTCCTTGCGCACACGGATGATGAAACCGGGCAGCTTATCATGTCCGGCATGGGAGAGCTTCACCTGGAGGTCTTGAAGAACCGTATGCTCAGCGAGTTTCAGGTAGATGCAAACATAGGTACGCCAAGGGTCGCTTATAAGGAGACGATAGCAAGGGCCGTAGAGATAGACGAGAAGTTTATACAGCAGACGGGTGGGCGTGGCCAGTATGGTCACGTGGAAATAATCTTTGAGCCCTGTAAGGACGCCCATCCGGTAATCTTTGAAAACAAGATTACCGGTGGTGCCATCCCCAAGCAGTTTATAAGACACATAGAGAGTGCTATTATGGACTCAGCCCAAGGAGGCGTCTCGGGCGGTTATCCGCTCATAAACATAAAAGCTACCCTGATAGACGGTTCCCACCATCCGGTAGACTCCTCTGAGCTCGCCT
>JAUXLO010000012.1 GCA_030623665.1 Planctomycetota bacterium | reverse complement strand
GGATGATTATAAAAAGTACCTGTCCGAGGGACTGTTATGATACCTGCTCCATCCTCACCACGGTGGAGGATGGTAAGGCGGTAAGGCTCGATGGCAACCCCAAACACCCCGTCACCCAGGGCATCCTGTGCTGGAAGATAAAGAATGCCCTTAAGTTCGTGTACTCACCGGAAAGGCTGCTCTATCCGCTTAAGCGGGTCGGACCCAAGGGGACGGGCAAGTTCCGGCGGATAGGCTGGGACGAGGCCTATGATGAGATTGCGGACGGGTTAGGGAAAATAATCGAAAGTCACGGCCCCGATTCTATCCTCCCATTCCACTACTTCGGCCACATGGGCCTCTTGACCACACATGCCTCCCAGAGGATCTTTAATGCGCTGGGTGTGGGACAGTGTCTGCCCACCGTGTGTTCGCTGGCAGGGAGGGTGGCGCTCAAGTATGTCTATGGTGGCTACTGGGGCATCGACCCGGAAAGAATGCCCGACTCAAAGCTGATAATATTTTGGGGGCTGAACGGGCCCTGGAGCAATCTTCACGGATACAACATGGCGAAAAAAACGGTACGCAGCGGTGCCAGGTTTTATCTTATTGACCCGGTAAAAACCACAGACCTGGGCAGACACCTGCCCATCAGGCCGAACACGGACGGCGCCCTGGCGCTAGGGCTGGCAAATTACCTGATATCAAATGACCTCTACGACAAGGAGTCGGTGAGGCGATACGTACACGGGTTTGAACGGTTTGTGGAGGTTGCCAGGGATTTCGGATTACAGAGGGTTGCCCGGATAACAGGGCTTTCAGAGGAGGAGATTGTCCAGCTTGCGCACGACCTTGCCGAACTCAGGCCCAATTTTATACACATAGGGTTCGGTGTGCAGAAACACCTCAACGGCGGTGAGGCGGTGAGGGCCATTGCACTGCTCCCCGTCCTGGTCGGTTCCCTTCGTGTCCAGTATAGTAACACCGACAGGGATGTGGACCTGGGTTTCTTGCAGGGTACACAATTTTCCAGAGGACCGGGAAGGGCCTACAATATGGCCCTGTTGGGCCAGATACTTAAGGCGGGCAGCGTCAAAGGACTTTTCGTGTTCAATACGAACCCGGTGGTCAACCTGCCCAACCAGGAACTGGTAAGGAAGGGCCTGGCCCGGGAGGACGTATTCATGGTTGTTCATGACCTGTTTCTGAACGATACCTGTGACTACGCAGACATAGTGCTCCCTGCCACCAGTTTCCTTGAAAGTTTTGACGCCCACCTGTGCTACTATCATAATTACATGTCTGTGAACGAGAGGGCGATAACGCCCCTGGGTGAGGCCAGACCCAATTATTTGATGTTTAGGGGGCTGGCCAGGGCGATGGGGCTTGACGCAGAGAAACTCTATCCTCCGGAGGATATCATCCTTGAGGAGTTCATGGAAAGGAGTCCTGCCATAGATTTTTCCCTGAACGACCTCCATAGAGAGGGTTTTCTGAAGATGGCCGTCATGTCGCAAGACCGCTTCCCCACCCCTTCGGGCAGGATAGAGTTCTATTCTCAATTGGCGGAAAAGGAGGGACTGCCGCCGCTCCCCGGCCATTATGAGGACGACACGGGGGGGTATCCGTTTCAATTGATAACCGCCAATGAGATGCACATTACCCGCTCCCAGTTCCACAACGTATGGCCAGAGGAGGTGGATGTCGGGGTGCTGTTGAACGAGGGGGATGCAGGTGCCAGGGGGATAAATAATGGTGACAGGGTGAAGCTTAGGAACGGACTGGGCGAGCTCGTTATGAGGGCCAGGCTGTCGAATAACGTAAGCCCTGGAGTAGCTTTGGCATATGGTGGCATCTGGGCCAAGCTTACCGGCGGCAAGGGTGTCAATGCACTGATCCCGGACCATGTGCAGGCCTTCGGTGGAAACGCTGCCTACAACTCCACTTACGTTGATATAGAGAGGCTTTAGGGTGTCGTATTTTGAGACTTGTTAAAAAGTAATGTAGCTTTTATAGACAAAAACTTTTATGGTGTCGATTTCTTATACACTTTTCCTCTTGTGGCCATTATACCGCTGTGTTATGATTTACTATATTAGCAACGTCGGGTAGTGTTATGTTTAAGTCTATAAAAACCAGACTTATAGTACTATTTCTTCTCCTAGCCTTCCTACCTCTTTTATTCCTGAGGGCAGTCGCTTATCCTAAGGTCATAAAAGCGCTTAAGACAGAGACGGAGAGTCATCTTAAGAATGCGGGCATAAAGCAGGCTGCACTGATTAAGATGTGGATGAGAGAGAGGGTGCAGGATGTCAAGGTTACGGCAAAAAATCCTCTGGTAACGTTGGGTACCAATATCATCCCCAGCGACAAGGAATTCCTGCTATTATCTGCCCTGCTGAATAATATAGAGGAATCGTACGGTTACAAGGAGATTGTAATTGCTGATACCAGGGGGGAGGTAAGGATATCAACCTCACAACACAGGTGGGGGGCGAACATCTTCGATACCAAAGGTTTTCAGATGGCAATTAGTGGTCACACCTTCATATCAAAGGTCATTCCTCGAAGTGAGATGGATGCAGAAAAAGATGAAATGCCTTACATGTTTTTCACCAGCCCCATAACCTCAGGTAACAAGGTTCTCGGTGTGTTACTTTTCGAGATGGAACTGAAAGGCATAAACAGCCTGATGAAGAACGTGTTGCTTGGAGAAAGCGGCGAGACCTATTTAATAGATGAGCATGGTGTTGCTCTAACTGAATTGAAGCATCTGCCCAAAGGCCAGAGGGCTATCGGTCACCAGATAGTGAATCTGGGTAGCGAGACCCCAACGCTGGCGGCTCATGAATGTGTGAAAGGGACGGTGGGTTTCGATGCCAAGGGCTATAAGAATTATGCAGGCGAGGAGGTCTTTGGTTTTTGGCAGTGGATACCCGAGTTTAAGCTTGGGGTAATTGCGGAGGTGGGCAAGAAAGAGGCCCTTGGTGTGGCCTATGACATTAAGGCCGTGGTGGAAAGTGCATTGATGTTGTTGGGGTTTTTTATAGTTGTTGGGGCGTTTCTGTTAGGTCGAAAGATATCTGCCCCTATACTAAACCTTACGGAACTGACGAAAAGGATGGCCGGTGGAGACCTGAGCCAGAAGGCGGATATATCCACGGGGGACGAGATTGGAGAGTTGGCGCAGTCGTTTAACCATATGGTAGCATCCATAAGGGATAAGACTGCAGAGCTGGAGGAGACGACAAACTTTCTCAACAGCATCTTACTGGGTTCCACCGAGTACGCCATTGTCGCTCTGGACCTCGATGGAAGGGTCCAGGCATTCAATGAAGGTGCGAGAAGGGTGTATGGGTACGAGCCACAGGACGTGGTCGGTAAACTCGAGATCGGTGCCCTCTTTGACAGGGATGATGTGGCCGATAACGGACTTGGGGATGCCCTTTCCGTCACGAGGGAGACTGGCAGGTTCGATGGTAACGTTATGGGCAAGAGAAAATCCGGCGAGAAATTTCCCGCCCACATTACACTCACATTGAGGAAAGGTGAGCACGGCAGGGCCACAGGCTTTGTGGCCATCTCCAGAGACATTACCAGGCAGAAGGCGTTGGAGGAAAAAATCCAACTTTATACCTCCTCTCTTGAGAACATGGTAGAGGAGAGGACCCAGGCCCTGAGGGCTACCGAAGAGCGGTATCGGAGTCTATTTGACGCAACGAAAGACGCTGTCTTCATCTGCGATACCGAGGACAGGTTCCTGGACATAAATCAGGCGGGGATAGAGCTTTTTGGGTACCGTTTGAAGGAGGACATACTGGACAAGGACTTTGCGGGCGCCTTCTACGTCAATCCTGACGATAGGAAGACATTGCATGAGAATATGGTAAAGGCAGGTTTCATAAAGGATTTTGAGCTGGAGCTCAAGAAAAAGGATGGTAGTAAGATTACGGTAGTCATGACGTGCAGTCTGAGGAGGGGTGAAAAAGAAGACATAATTGGTTACGAAGGAATTATTAGAGACATTACGGAGAAAAAGAGGAGAGAGAGGGAGAAGGACGTAATAACTAATATAAACAAGATAATTGCATCCAGTCTCGAGCTTAAGGAGGTTTATAAGGCTGTAAGTACGGAACTTGATACATTGATCAGGTTCGACCGCACAAGCATTACACTTCTTTTGGGCGATGACAGCGTCACAGAGTACATTGTGTATACTAAGGGTTTGACCACAAGTCAACTTTCCGAAGGAGCTGCCTTTCCGCGTCGGGGCACTATTACAGAGGCCGTTACGCAGAGTGGAAGGCCCATTATAACCCGCAGTACGGCAAGAGGCAGGTTTGTAACGGACGCCATTCTTTACTCCGAAGGTATTCACTCACGTTTGAGTTTCCCATTAGAATATAAGGGCAAGATTATAGGTACAATAAACTTCGGTAGCAAGAAGGAGGATAACTTTACAGAGGAGCATATGGAACTTCTCCAACAGATAGCGCCACAGTTAGCCGTTGCTATTGAGAATTCCAACCTCTTTTGCAAAATCCGCGACTCGGAGGAGAAGTACAGGGACCTGATAGAAAATGCCCCTGAAATGATCCACCAGGTAGATTCCAACGGTCGGTTTCGCACCGTAAACAAGACGGAATTGGAGCGTTTGGGATATACGTTAGATGAGATGCGCAAGATGGGGTTGCATGATATAGTGCCTGCGGAATCTCGCAAGGAGGCATTGATACATCTAAAAAGGGTCGTAGACACGGGGCATGACCTGGCGGAATGTGTCTTTGTCACCAAGAATGGAGAGAGGATGACGGTTGAGATGGACAGTACCGGGGTCTGCGACCCCCTGACAGGCAGCTTCATCCATGCCAGGAGTTTTGTGAGGGACATCACAGACAGGAAGAAGAGAGAAGAGGAGATTATAAGACTTGCCCACACCTTGAGAAGCATAGGCGAGTGTGTGGTCATCGCAGATAGAGGAAGCCGTGTATCATTTGTAAATAAGTCGTTTGAGAGGGTCGTCGGTTATAACCATAGAGAGATATTAGGAAGAGAGCTGTCTGTCATGGCGGCCGACAACAGCCCGGTAGACATAAAGGACGTGCTCAAAAAGACCTTTGAGCTTGGGGAATGGGAAGGGGAGCTTCTTTTCAAGAATAATGACGAGGAGGAATTTCCCGTCTATCTATTTAGCTCGCTTATACGTGATGAGAATAATGAACCGCTTGCCCTTGCGGTCGTCTTCCGCAATATAAGTGAACATAAGCGCTTACAGATGGAGCTCTTCCAGTCTGAAAAGATGGCCTCCATAGGCCAGTTCGCCGCAGGTGTAGCCCATGAAATCAGAAATCCACTCAGTATAATCGGCAGCTCCATATACTATCTTAACGATGTCCTGTCGCGTAAGGACAAAAATGTAAAAGAACACCTGAAGATAATACAAGAGGAGATTAGTCGCTGCCAGAGGATTATTAACCAACTCCTGGGATTCTCGAGAAAGGCAAAGGTAGAGGTTGAGGTGTGCGACCTTAACAGGCTTATTGAGGATACGCTCTCGCTGGTGGGAAAGGAACTCCTTGCAAATAATATCCGTGTGATCGAAGATTTCTCTTCCATTCCCGTTCTTCGACTTAATGCAGACGATATAAAACAGGTGCTGCTGAATCTTATATTAAATGCCAGAGATGCCATGCCGAATGGGGGCACGCTCAAGATTGCTACCAAGACCAACCCCAATGGTAATGTAGATTTACTGGTCAGCGACTCTGGCGTTGGCATCCCCAAAAGAGAGCTTGAAAGGATTTTTCTGCCGTTTTATACCACTAAGGAGACAGGAAGTGGTACCGGACTGGGCCTTTATTCGGTCCATTCGGCCATAAAGCGGGCCAGCGGCATTATAAACGTGAATTCTCAAGAGGGCAAAGGTTCTTCATTTACCATAACCTTACCCTCTGGAGACGGCAGTAAGAAAACAGGAGGAAACAAGAAGAGTTGGAAAACAAGCTCAAAATCCTCGTAGTAGACGATGAGGTCAATCTCCTTAAGACCCTGAGTGACATCCTTCGTAAGAACGGGTACGGGGTATCAGTGGCAAGAAATGCGCGTGCAGCCCTGGAAACCCTGGGGAAAGACAGGTTTGACATAGCCCTTATTGATGTCAGGATGCCCCGTGTAGACGGTGTTGAGCTCCTCGAAAGAATAAAGGAGAAGCACCAGGGGCTTGAGGTAATAGTAATGACGGCCTACGGCACAATCGAAACAGCCATACGCTCGACGAAATTAGGCGCTTATGCATATATGCTTAAGCCCCTGGACATTGACGAAATGCTGTTAAATATCCAGAAGATAATAAAGCTTAAAAGCCTCAGGAAGGAGGCACAATTCCTGCAGCGGCAGTTAATGGAAGAGCATGGCGACAAGAACATTATAGGGGATTCACAATCGATAAGGCAGGTTGTGAAGACGATAAAAAAGGTCTCTACCTCAGACTCCACGGTACTTACCATTGGAGAAAGCGGTACGGGAAAAGAGATGGTCTCTGACGCCATCCATTACTCCAGCCGGCGCTACGCCAAGCCGTATGTGAAGATAAACTGTGCAGCATTTCCCGAAAATCTGCTTGAGAGCGAACTCTTTGGATATGAGAAGGGCGCATTTACAGGGGCAGATAAACAGAAGATCGGCAAGTTCGAGGTGGCCGACGGCGGCACACTCTTTCTGGACGAGATAGGTGACATGCCCCTGGCCATGCAGGCAAAACTCCTCCGGGTGCTTGAAAAGGGCGAGTTCGAGAGACTGGGGGGAAATAAGGTAATAAAGGTGGATGTGCGCTTTGTTGCGGCCACGAATCAAAACCTTGAACTGATGTTAAAGGAAAAACGTTTCCGCATCGACCTCTTCTACCGACTTAACACCGTTATCATCAACATACCCTCCCTCCTGGAGAGAAAGGAGGACATACCCCTGCTGATTGACCATTTTATTGAAAAGTTTTCTACCGAAATGAACAAAAGAGCGTCGAGGGTGACCGATGCAGCAATGGAGCTTATAATGTTATATCCATGGCCGGGCAACGTGAGGGAGCTGGCCAACGCGATTGAGAGGGCGACAATATTCTGCGAAGACAGCGTGATCAAGCCCGCCGACCTTCCTCCAAATGTCCGAGAGGGGCATGTGGAGTTACCTACAGTGGGAACCTCGGGAGAGCGTACACTTGAAGCGCTGGAGAAGAGATACATCACCGATATGCTCAGGCTTACCAGAGGCAATAAGAATGAGGCCGCACGCATATTGGGAATTCACAGGGAAACCTTGTATAAGAAGATAAAAAAGTTTAATATACAGATAAATAATAATAACTAGAGGACGCCTCTGAAAGCCCCCAGCCCAAAGATGTGACGGATGCCTCACCGAAGATGAACCCGCTCCGCCTCAGGCGGATTGGGCGTAGCGCCCCGGTGTCTTCACCTCAAAAAACTCAGAGTAATACGGGATATTGGAACACCTTTTGCAATGATCTTACACCTATGGGCAGGGGCACGACATGCCGTGCCCCCTGCTGGCAGGTTACAGAAAGAGACCATAGTTATTATGATTCATAGAGGCTTGTTAGGTTTGGTGCTGTCTTTGGCGTCGGTGGGCATTTTGTTTGGGACCTCGGTGTGTGTGGCCAGGACCGAACCTTTATATGAATACATAAAAGTTGAGGAGTACAACCCCCGGGACTTTACGCTGGTACTGCTTCCCCAGTCAACGTTTCCGATAGAGAAGGTTGTAAAATATGAAAAGCGGCTCAACGCAAAGCTTACGGTTGAATTGGGCAAGACGTCAAGGACCCTGCAGAGAGGTGACTTGCTCGGCGTGGAATATAGGGTGAGGTACCGGGACGGACGGGGCGAGACCTTTGAGCCGCTTGTGTACTCGATTGACTACACCGAGACAGACCGTGGAATAAGGACCTCCATGGTATCTCCCTCCTGGATAAAGGCGTATGAGTTTATAAAGAATAATACGGAGGAGGAGGCCCTGATTATATGCTGGTGGCCTCACGGCAAAAGGATACAGCTGTTTACAGGGAGAGAGACACTGGTAGCAGGACCGTCCACGAGCCTTATCGAGGGACTTTCCGTGCGGAGTGACAGATACAGGGAGGCCACTCGCCGCTACGAACTGAAGCGGCTCAGGCAAAAGGAAGGCCTGGAGGACGACCAAAAGCTGAGGGATGTGGCCGCAATGTTTTGCTCCCCGGAACCAAGGGCCCTTGAGATAATGAACAGGCACAATCCGCTGGGAAGGCCCCTTTACGTGGTGGCCAGCGCCGAGGAATTTCCTGATATGGAGGACATAAACCGCCTCGCCGATGGAGACATAAAGCTTCGCAAACACTATATAACCAAGATATACGACACCGTTGAAGAAGACATGGTCATGCTAAACCAATGGCTGAAGCTCCAGGGGATCAAGTCGTATTACGTACAGATTTATGAGGACTACTATACCCTCTGGTACCTTGAAGACCAGGATGACCCGGCGATGCAGGAGGCGCTGTTGCTCAGGTTTCTGCCGTTGAGCACGGGACACGGACAGGAGATAGGGTATTTTAAACCCGTCTTTCAGAGCCCTGAGGCCCATGTGTGGTTGTACCGCTTTGTGCCGGAGGGCGTACCGGTGCGCAAGATTCATAGGGAGGGCGCCCGTCATTTTGGAGGCCACTAGTTTCGTAATTTAGGTAGAACTGTGCCAGCGGCAGGACGCATTTGATGTGCCCTGCGGCTGTCCACAGACAGGGACAAATTTGCCAGAGGCGAATCTGCCTTCGACACGACTTCTGGCATGACGCCTCAGGCGTGAAGTGAAATGACAACTGTCATTCTGAAGGAGCGTAGCGACTGAAGAATCTAGACTCTTCGCTCCGCTCAGAGTGACACTTTGTGGCAGATTTTTGCCTTGGCGAATCTGCCTTGAGCATGACCCTGTCCCTGCAGAAAAACATTTATTTGTAGGGACAACCCTTGTGGTTGTCCACATGGACAGGGATAAATCCCGTCCTTATAAGATTATTAGAGGGATGTTTATGCTAGACCGTTTTCAGAGAAAGATAACCCGGCTCAGGATATCCGTCACAGACCTTTGCAATCTTTATTGTGTCTACTGCAAGCCGCCCCAGGGTGTACACCACTTGCCGCGGAAGGAGATACTGAGCTTTGAGGAGATAACCCTTGTGGCAAGGTGTGCCGCACGGTTGGGCATCAGGAGCTTCAGGCTTACTGGGGGTGAGCCCCTCACCAGAAGGAATATAAAGTCATTGATAGCCTCCCTGAGCAGCATCCCCGGGGTAGAGGATCTGGCCATGACCACAAACGGGGTCTTGCTCAAACGCTACGCCCGCGCACTTAAGGACGCAGGCCTTGGGAGGATAAATATCAGCCTTGACAGCCTTCGAGAAGAACGTTTCAGGCAAATCACCGGTGGCGGGAATGTTCACGACGTGTTGGAAGGCGTCGAGGCAGCGGTCAATGTGGGCTTTGAGCAGACCAAGGTCAACATGGTGGTCATACGCGGCACCAACGATGACGAGATAGAGGCGTTTGCCCGGCTGAGCCTGGATATGCCCCTGGAGGTCCGCTTTATAGAGTACATGGCCTTTGGATGCAGGATGATTGAAGAGAAGAAATTTGTCCCCGGTAAGGAGGTGCTGGAGCGGATAAATAAGATAGGAGACCTGGAGGTCGTGGATACGGGAGATTCCAATAAGACAAACCATGTCTTAGACAAGCCTGGAGACCCGGCCACTGAAAAAACACCGGGTGTGTCTACGTTACGTGGGCTTAGGGGTCCTGCTAAACTTTATCGCTTGGAGGGTGCCAGGGGGGTCTTGGGCCTAATCTCTCCGGTCAGTCAGCCATTCTGTGGAGACTGCAATCGCTTGAGACTCACCTCCGAAGGTAAACTCAGGGCCTGCCTGCTTTCTGGTGGAGAGGTAGACCTGAAGTCCATTCTCAGGTCAGAAGACCGCGCCTCATATGTCTCAGATGGAAGACCGAATCCCGGCCTGGAGGAGGCCCTGTGCGAGGCCTTTATTAAGGTGTCTAATATGAAGCCAAAGGCCCACTCAGGCCAGGGTGAGCCGGTCATGTGTCAAATAGGCGGCTGAATAGGGCGAACCCACCGTGATATTCCTGCTCGAAGGTGTTTATTGTATCATCCTGGGTATCCGTCCATTCTTGGCAAGAAACAGGCCCTCCGTCGCATTTTCGGGGCCTGTTTAATATAGCGTCAAGACCTGCTCGGCGGCCTTTTCGGGGGTGGCTCATACCAGAGGTTCGTTTAAAACGTGGTAAGTCCTGCCTGGAACAAGTCTTAGGACTGCCCAGATAGTTGCCTTCCTGGGGCCTTACGGCGGTCTGTTATGACCAAAAAAAAGTAAAAGTTTTTTCTTGTATTTCACTGCAGAACGCCTAGAATCTGGGGGAGTTTTGAGGGGGCATGAGCCTCAGCCCCGGCAGGTTGGGTCGTTGCCGTAGGCACGTCTCAACGCGGGTTTTAATTGTATGCCCGCCGCCATGTAGTTTCTTTGTTACGGCGTTGGCTGGCAGGGGGGGTTGGGGATTTGTAAAAGGGGGTGAAGACTGCCTACTTTACCAACCTTTTGTGTTCTACCTTAATCTACCTTAAGTGGTTAGTTTTGCTGAGTGCTAGGGATGAGGGGATGGGTCTTTGACCCTGTCTTCTTTATAGGCTCGGCTGAGGATTAAGGTATTGTTCGCAGATGTGATTGTACGGAACGAGGGGTGAAGTAGATAAGATATCAGTAAAATAGGGTTACAAGCGGCAAGTTTACTTTTTTACGAAAGGAGACCTTAAATGATGAAGGGTCGATTTATGACCTGCATGGGTGTGTTGTTAGGGGGTGCGTTAACACTTCTCTACGCACTACCCTGCAGTGCCGACGGCTCCTCCGGTCTCGAGGAAATGCAGAAGGAGCTACAGGCGCTGAAGGCTGAGATGGAGTCTTTGAGGGCGGGCCTTGACAGCGGGAAGGAAGAGATAAAGGTCCAGAACGAGGAGCTCCTCGCCTCAAAGAAGGAGTACAGCCAGCTTTCAGAGCAGGTAAGGGGCCTCAGACAGGCCGATCCTGCAGACGTCGAGACGTTGAAGGATCAGATCAAACAGGAACTGGGAATGGTTCCTAACGTGTACAACGACCTGGCCCGGAAGATCCGTATCGGGTTGAACTTCAGGACCAGGGGCGAGTATGCACGTAACTTCGGCCAGATAACCACCCAGGCAGGAGCTCTGAGTGGTCCGCTTAGCGGTTTTGGCGCCTGGCAATTTAGTGATGGTATCTCAAGTAACCAGCAGTCGGTGGTATCGAACCGTGTCAGGCTCAGCATTGACGCTGACGTCAACGAGCACCTCAGGGCCTTCTTCCAGCTCCAGGACTCCAGATTCTGGGGTGTTGAGGCCACGGGCTTTGGTAACGTTGCGCGGGCACAGGGAGTAAGTACCGCTGGAGGCGGCGCTGCTCAGGCTACCCTCGACATGCATCAGGGATATATTGATGTCAGGAAGCTCTTCGACTACCCGGTTACCGTGAGGGTAGGCCGTCAGGAGATTATCTGGGGCGACCACAGGATCTTCGGTAGCTTCGGATGGCACAACGTCGCAAACAGCTGGGACGCCATCAGGGCAATGTATGACACCGAGGATTATGCCGCCGAGGCATGGGCGTCCGTAATACTGCATGACCCGGGGTTTGGCCGCACAACAAACCCCCAGGGAGGCGTTAGGCAGAAGTCCAATGACCATCAGGTCTATGCTTCTATGTTTACCTTCAAGAAGCTGGTACCGGACAGCAAGCTGCAGCTCATGCTTATCACCGACAACGACCAGCGCGAGCAGACGCTAGCCGGACGCTCGTTCAGGGTCGGTAACCGGAAGATATGGGACGGCGGTTTCAGGATTGCGGGTAAGGTCGGCAAGCCCATAGACTACTCAGCCGAGTACCACGAACAGTGGGGCAAGCTCGATGGAATGAACCACAGGGCGCGTGCCGGTTACGTGGCCGGCGGCTACACCTTCCTGGACCATTCCTGGAAGCCGAGGCTTGGCCTTGAGTTCAACTGGTCGCCCGGTAGCGGTCATGGTCAGGGACAGAGGAGAGGCCAGAAGAGCAAGACGTTCTGGAACTTCTACCCGACGAACCACAAGCACTACGGCTACATGGACCAGATGGCCTGGATGAACATAAGAGCCCTCAGGGGCCAGGTAAAGATCAAACCGACCAAGAAGATGGTTGCCTGGGCCGATGTGTGGGGTTTCTGGCTTGATAACGTCCATGACAGCTGGTACAACGCTGCTCAGGCGCAGATGCGTGGCTATGCTACGGGCACCGCTGCAAGGAACCCAAGTTCTCACCTGGGTACGGAGATTGACCTGACTGCAAAGTACAAGCTCTACAAGAACGTGGCCCTGCAGACAGGGTATTCGCATTTCTTCAGCGGCGGGTATCTTGAAGATTCCCGCTCAGTGGGATCGGATCCGGCCAACCAGGGTGTCAGGCGTGGCCATGGTGAGGCCGACAGTGACTGGGGCTACATGCAGGTTGTAGTAGGTTTCTAAGTTAGTTTGTACGGTAGGGCACACGGCATGTCCGCCATAGGCGGATCTGCCTCAGGAACGACCGTGCCCTGCGCGTGAATTGAATGAAGACAAAAGGGGTGGGCAGAGATGCCCATCCCTTTTTTTGTTGTGTGTGACGCCTTGTTTGCTTGGATGCCGGGTGCGTTGAACTCTTGTGACTTGATTTTATTACTGTAAGGACAGTTCGCCTCAGGCGTGAAGTGAAATGACCGAAGGTGTAGCGTGGCAGCTTGCTGCCACGTTCAACGTTGGAGCAAGCTCCAACGCTACAAAAACTAGATTTTCGCCTTGGCGGATGCGCCTTTGGAGCACATGACCCTGCCCCTACATATAAGGTTCACGTATGTTATTCGGCGGGGATATCTTCCGGGGGCAGGATGTTTCTTATAATGTCGGGGATACGTTTCGGTTTGAGGTCTTCGTCTATGCAGACCAGCTTGGTATGGCCCTCTGCCAGCAGGGTTGGTGTCTCGCCGCCGGGCTCCTCGCGGCATATCCGGTAGGATAGTTCCATCTGTGCGGCGGTAAGCCCGGACAGCCATGTCTCCACCACCAGGACGTCGTCAAAGCGTGCCGGGGCCTTATACTTGCAGTGTGCCTCGAGGACGGCCAGTTGGGTGTTATCCTTTTCCAGTTCTGAATAGGGAAGGCCCAGGCCGCGCAGGTATTCAAGCCGCGCAATCTCAAAGTAGACGAAGTAGTTGGTATGATGCACCACCCCCATCTTGTCCGTTTCAGGGTACCTGACTCTCAGTTTTATGATGGAAGGTTTCATCACTTGTTCCGACCCGGGCCCCTTCTTCCGTAAAAATGCCTTATGTAGCGTCCGATCTCCGTATCGGACGTTTGGAATGGTCGCCGGGTGCGGAGACCCGACGCTACAGTCTTGTGAAAAATGTTTTTCAACCTCCTTGAGCTATCCATGGGCAGGGATAAGAGAAAAACCCTGCCATGGGATCATCTCTCTTTCTCATTTATCTACCACGTGCGGCCTTTAAGAAGGCGTCACTGTAGATCTGTTTATTGAGTAGCATCTCGGTGGTTATGGCGGCGTCCATTACGTCTTTATCGAGCACGTCCATGACGGCGGAATCAAGCCCTGCCGTCAGGGCCATGGTAAGATATGCCCTGTTTATAAGGCTTCTCTCCTTAGTGCCCTGGGATAGGTTGCTCAGGCCGCAGATGATGTGTGGCGGCGGGTCAGAGATGATCGATATCTGACGACAGACCTCGAGCAGATAGTTGGGCTGTTTCTGGTCAACGTTTACGGGGAAGAGTATGGGGTCTATAAACAATCTCGTTGGCTCGAGGCCCTTCTCTATCGCCGTTCCAACGATAGCTGCGGCTATCTCCAGACGTGTATCTATGTCCTGGGGTATGCCCCTCTTGTCGATGGTAAGGCATACCAGTGAGGCGTCGTGCTCAAGGGTGAGTGCTACCCACTCATCCAGCACCTCCAGGCCCTTGCAGGAGTTTATCAGCGGCTGGCCACTGGCCGCCTCCAGTCCTGCCTTTGCGACGTCCAGCTTTTGGCTGTCCACGGATACGGGCGTTTTGGACGCCTCCTGTGTCGCACCGACAAGCCACTTCATGGCCTCTGGCTGGTCGGCTATGCCGGGACCTACGTTCAGGTCCAGATAGCTCGCACCTGCCTCTGTCTGGCGTTTGGCCAGGTCGTGGATGACGGCGGGGTCTCTGTTCTTTATGGCCTTCTTTACGTCAGAGAACATACCGTTTATTCTTTCCGCTACAGCTATCATATTCCCCTTCCTCTCTTAAGAAGCATCGGTCCGTTACACGTTATTGGTGTAGAGGTCATCGATGTATTTTTTCACTGACTTTACGGCCTTCGGGTGGAGCATCCTGACGATGTCGACCCCTGACTGCAGGAGTGTGGTGGCTGTTATGGTCTCCCAGAGGGGGCCCCTTTCTCTTGCCAGGCCCCAGTCGGGGGCCTCACTGTCTGCAGCCTTTGCCTCCTTAGCCCTCCAGGATTCGTGTCCCACGTTTACGAGGGTGGGCAGCGCGAGCCACTTGTCCCCGGAGAGGGCGGCAAGACGCTCTCTTTCCTGTATGGAGTATACATATTCTATGCCGTAACCCAGGGCGCCGGTGGTCTGGAACATTACTATCCTGTCCACAGGGAAGCCTATATCGGTTACCAGTATGTTCACCTGCTTTTGTATGTTTACATCCACCGGGGCCTGTGTGACCAGGTTGTGTCCGTCGGCCAGACATACGGCGGTCATGGTTTTATAGTTGTCTTGTGTTGCACCTGAGAGGAGGCATCTT
>JAUXLO010000123.1 GCA_030623665.1 Planctomycetota bacterium | reverse complement strand
GAGGCGAATCTACCTCTGGTACGACTCTGCGGCGCCCAATGTTGTAGTTGCCCCATTTATGGGGCCTTGGTAGACAACGACCTTCATGGTCGTTGAGTCAACGAAATAAATTTCGTTGGCTACCAGATAAATCGAGTCATGCCATGGGCAGATCCGCCTTTGGCGGACAACTACAAAATGACATAGGGTGGTGGTGAGCACATTGTCCCGCCTCAGACGGGTACCCCTGCGGTCAAAAAATTTATTTGACAATTATTGTGCAAGGCCGTAGAATTTGTTTACTTTCTTTTAGAATGAGTCAAGAATATTGAAATTATCCAACAAGACAGAGTATGCCATCCTGGCGCTTATGGAGCTAGGTCAAAGGTACGGAAAGGGTTACGTGCTTTCACGTGAGATTGCCCGCACCAGGGAGATCCCTGCGTCTTTCCTTGAAAGGATATTGCTGAACCTGAGAAATGCCGGACTGGTAATGAGCCACAGGGGCGCAAACGGCGGCCACTGTCTGGCACAGGAACCGAAGGATATCAGCGTCAGGGAGGTTATAGAGATATTTGAGGGCTCTCTGGCGCCGGCCGACTGTGTAAACGAGCGTTCCCAGATGCCGATGTGTCATGTCGCTGCCTGTTGTGTGATAAAAGACCTGTGGCAAGAGATGTACGACGCCATGTTGGAAAGTATTGAGAACGTGACACTTAATGACCTTCTTGTGCAGGAGAGGCAGGGCCAGGAGACGGCCATGTATTATATCTGATTTTTATTTCTGAGATTCTTGACTTAGTTTGCGACAAAGTTGAGAAAGGGGTGTTGTAAAGGAACCTTGAGAGGATATGGTGGCAACGGGAGTAGTTAATATAGATACTGATCTGCTGATTATTGGCGGCGGTGCTGCAGGCTGTTTCGCTGCTGTGGAGGCCAAGACGCTGGAGCCTGGGGTCCGCTGCCTCATTATGGAAAAGGCCCATATCGACAGGAGTGGTTGTCTGGCCATGGGTCTGAACTCAATAAACGCCTACCTGCACCCGGGGCAGAGCCCGGAGTCGTATCTCGGCTATGTGAAGGGGGAGTTTATGGACGTGCTGAGGGAGGACCTTGTGCTGAGTATTGCAGAGGGGCTGAACGACGTGGTGAGGAAGGTAGAGGAGTGGGGGCTGCCTATAGAGAAGGATGATGAGGGGAAATACGTCCCCAGGGGCAGGCGCGGTGTCAGGGTCCAGGGCGAACGGCTGAAACCCATCCTTGCCGAGGCCGTAAGGAGGAGCAAGGTAGAGGTGCTCAACCGTGTGGCGGCCACCAACCTGATAGTCTCCGAGGGCAGGGCGGTGGGGGCCTTTGGTCTGGGTGTAAGGGATGGACAGCTCTATGTGGTAAAGGCGAGGGGTGTGATTGTGGCTGCGGGCGGTGCCTCCGGCATCTACAAGACCGCTAACCCGGGGAACGCCAGACACCTCATCTGGTATTGCCCTTGGAACGTAGGCACGGGTTACGCCCTGGGCATACGTGCCGGTGCAGAGATGACCAGTTTTGAGAACCGCTTTATTGCCCTCAGGGTAAAGGACGTGCAGGCCCCTACGGGCACACTGGTGCTTGGTGCGGGAGCGAGGCAGGTAAATGCGCGCGGCGAGTCTTATTTAGATAAATATTATAGGGACCATCCCGTCAGGAAGAGCGCCACGTATTTTAGATTACTTGCCACCATGCTGGAGAATGGTGCGGGGAGGGGGCCTTGCTATCTTGACCTGGGTCATCTTGGCAGGGGCAGCGTAGAGGAGGGGCGGTTCAAGGGAGACCTGCTTAATATGAGCCCCTCGATGGCGCTCTTATGGGCAGGGCGTGACGGCGGCGATAGCCGTCTTGAGATATCCGGCAGTGAGCCCTATATAGTGGGCGGACATGGCGAGGCAGGGTATTGGATAGATGTGGGGCGTCGGACATCTCTGCCTGGCCTATACGCCGCGGGTGACGTTGCCGGCGGTGCCCCTAAGAAATATGCAAGCGGCTCGTGGGTGGAGGGCCGTATTGCCGCAAGGACCGCACTTGAGGAGATGAGGTCGGCCCGGGAAACCTCTGGGGTTAATACGGATATTGTGGAAGGGGAGAAAGAGCGGGTAACGGCGCCCCTGAAGAGAGACAGGGGCATAAGCCCTCAGGACATGGAAGAGAGGCTTCAGAAGCTTATGGACGAGTATGCCGGCGGGCTTTCTACGCGATATGAATTGAACGAGGAGAGGCTGCTTATTGCGAGAGGTCTGCTGTCGGAACTGCGCGGGCGTACCGACCTACTCATGGCTGGCGGCCGCCACGAGCTTGTCTCGGCTATGGAGGCGGTGGACCGCATAGACGTAGCCCGCGTGGTGGTGGAACACCTGTTGCACAGAAAGGAGACCCGCTGGCCGTGCTCGCAGAGCCGTCTCGATTACCCGGATAGGGATGACGGCCGGTGGCTCAAGTTCGTGAACTCTGTAATGGACACAGGCACCGGGGAGATAAAGATAGTTGAGCGAGGGCTGAATGGTAACAATAGACCGTAATGCCTGCAACCGCTGTGGCGATGCCAAGGAGAAGCGTTGCGAGCGGATATGTCCTGGTGACCTTATTACACAGGATGAGGGTGGATGGCCCGTGGTAAGGCCGCGTGAGGACTGTTGGGCCTGTACCGCCTGTGTAAAGGAGTGCCCGGTGGCGGCAATAAGCCTGCGGCTCCCGTTTCAGATAGAACAGGGCGCGGGTGTGTCGTTAAAGGCAAGCGTGAAGGGTGATAAGACCTCCTGGACCATAACAGACCACCGGGGGAAAGAGGAGAAGTTTACACTGAGGGCCGTAAGGAAGATTGTTTCTTAAGAGGAGGTACTAAGTAGCGATGACAATAGAAGCTCATGGCGGAAGGCTTATAGACAGGATTATTCGTGGTCCCGTCAGGACGGAGATGTTGGATAGGGCCACGAAAGAGATGAAGCGCCTGAGGCTTACTCCACAGGAGATATGTGACATTGAGCTGATTGCCACCGGGGCCTTTAGTCCTCTTGAGGGTTTCATGTGCAAGGCGGACTACGATAGTGTTGTGGACACGATGCGGCTGGCAAGCGGGATCGTTTGGAGCCTTCCGGTAGTCCTTGCGGCCCGTAACAAAGAGGCCGATGGCCTCAGGGAGGGTGATGACATTGCGCTGGAGGATGAATCGGGCACAGTGCTGGCTGTACTGCACCTTCAGGAGAGGTTTCATTACGACAAAGAGAAGGAGGCCCTGGAGGTGTATGGTACAAAGGACGAGAATCATCCCGGCGTGGGCCGCCTTTACAGTAATGGTGACGTGCTTCTTGGGGGTAAGGTAAGCGTTGTCAATCGGCCTAAGCACGACGACTTTATCAAATACAGGCTTGACCCGGCGGACACCAGGGAACTCTTCCGGAAGAAGGGCTGGAAGCGAGTAGTGGGTTTCCAGACCAGGAATCCTGTGCACAGGGCACATGAGTATATCCAGAAGTGCGCACTTGAGACAGTGGATGCGATGCTCTTACATCCGCTGGTGGGTGAGACGAAAAGGGACGACATTCCGGCCCAGATCAGGATGGCCTGTTATGAGATTTTGTTGGAGAAATATTATCCAAGAGACAGGGTGGCCTTGTCGGTCTTTCCTGCGGCCATGCGCTATGCCGGGCCTAGGGAAGCCATATTTCATGCCCTGGTGAGAAAGAACTACGGGTGCACGCACTTCATAGTGGGTAGGGACCATGCGGGTGTAGGGAGTTATTACGGAAGCTTCGATGCCCATTACATCTTTGATGAGTTCGATAAGGAAGAGATAGGTATCTCACCGCTGTTCTTCGACTATACTTTTTACTGCAGGAGCTGTTACGGAATGGCCTCTTTTAAGACCTGTCCCCATGACTCAAAGCGCCACGTTGCACTGAGTGGCACAGAGGTAAGAAAGATGCTTGGGGAGGGCCATGCCCCACCGTCATCGTTTACCAGACCGGAGATCGCCAAGATCCTCAGTGCGTATTACAGGTGCGAATCAGAATATCATAAACACCCCAGCGAGACCGGATCGTAAATGGCGGTAGTGGGGCCTGGGTGTTGACGTTTAGTTAGCGAAGGTACCTGTCAAGGATGGGAACTATTGCAACTCTGACCTGCTTCTTTCATCTATTCCTTTTACGAGGGCGGTCTTTGCGTTAGTGACAAAGCTTTTTGTGGCTATCAGGCCTGAGGCGTCTCTGGCGATAATGGTTATGATATTCGGCCCTTCTTCAAGTGGTATCTCGGCCTTAAAATTGAGGTCCTTGGTTTCTTCAATCTTCTCCGGAGTATTCAGGTAGACCTTGTCGTTATTTACCATAATATAAACGTGCTTTACACCGTCATCGTCCAATACCCTGCCGGACACAACCGCCCTAAGCGTGTGAGACGGAGAGGAGGGTTGTTTGATTTCTATAAGAGGGGGCGCGTGTTGGACGTAAAGTTCTGGTTGGACCGCCTCAAACGCAGATCTGTCCGTCTCGGCTACGTCCCTGGCAGATACCCAGCCCCAGCCACCGTTTGAGAACCTCATCCTGTACCAACCCGGCACCCAGCCATCCGCCTTAAAGACGTCACCCTTCTTCATAATATTCATTATGGGCGCGTCCACGGACCTACCTCCATGTACAAGGGTTTCGTCTCGGATGACGAGTAGGTCTTTGGATACACTTACCAGTGGCGGAGAGTCTTTGGGCTCAAATATGGGAAATGTAAGTTTGTCCGTCAGGTAGGTACCGTAGGTCAGGTCCGTTATCACAATATCCATGGTAAATTCATTTGCCTCCATGCTATCTCTGACATGGAAGCGTAGGGGTATGGTCTTGGTCTCCCCGGATGCCAGCTCACCTATCTCTTGGGAACCCTTTTCTACAAAGACCTCCTTATGACTGAGTTCCCTAAGGGTAACCATGTTCTTTGTGCTCTTGCCTTCTCCAATGTTTTTGATTGTCACTAACAGGTCTATGTATTCACCTCTCTGTATAAGGCCGTCGTCATTCGGTCTTTGGCCATCCGTATCACTCTCTACGACCTGGTATGAGTAAGCAAACCGGGGCCTCTGCCGGGCCTCAGTGATAAGGTTTCCGTGGATGTCCTTCGGGATGTGGCCGTTTACTTCACTAAATGTGAGGATAAATTCGTCGTTTCTGTCGAGGGCGCTTTTTGGCATCTCTACCTCATTCGAGTAGGTCTTGGTAGCTCCTGCCTCAATCTTGCCCAGTGGGAATTCCAGCTTGTCCAGAATGGGATTCTCCGACTCGGAGACGGCAAACATTCTGTATAAGGTGCCGTCTCTTTCGTTGGTGACGCTGACGGTGATGGTGACCTTTTCTCCAGCCGTTACCCTTTCATCGATGGGATTAATGGCTAGTGTGGCGACCGGCTTGGGCACCACTCGACTCTCTCCCTCTGACCAATCTATCCCTGCCTTGTCAAGGGCAGCAATCACACGTCCTTCTTCGCTCTTCTTGAGCTCCTCCAGGGTGGCCCGCATGTCTTCCAGCATCTCCTCACGTCTGGGAGAGGTTGTGCTTTTAAGGAGTCGTATCACCAGCTGAACCTGGTCGTCACTGGTCAGGTCGGTCGGCTTATAGGGGTCTTCTTCCTTTATATTTTCGTCTTCGGATGGTTCTTCAGGGACATGAAGATATGTTAGTATCTCCAAGGGTTCTTCCGGAGCGCTGGGAGACCCGTGTAAATGTCCCTGCATGTCTGCCTCCCTTAATATGCCGGAATTGCCCTTGATGAGATATATGTCTTCCTTGCCAACGACCACTGGTACAAGCGAGATATCGGGGGTTATGCCTACTGTCTGAATGTCT
>JAUXLO010000006.1 GCA_030623665.1 Planctomycetota bacterium | reverse complement strand
GCAGGCCTCATTCCTCTATGCGGACTTAGCCAATCCACTTCCACTAAACCCTGTGCAGGAAGTCCGGTGCCCCTATTCGGGTACATTTATGGCGCCGTTTTTTCTGAGATACTCCTTCTGCTCCGGGGTGAGACCCTCCGCTCCCTCAAAGTCTGTCTTTTTGACCTTAACATCACCCAGGACAACACCCGTTAGGTCGGTACTGCTCAGGTCGGCACGTGTCAGGTCGGCACCCGCCAGGTTGGCACCCCGCAGGGTGGAGCCACCCAGGATGGCACCGCTCAGGTCGGCACCGCTCAAGTCGGCATCCGCCAGCATAATACCGCGCAGGTCGGCACCGCTAAGGTTGACGCCGCTAAGGTTGGCGTCCTCCAGCTTGGCGGCCCTCAGGTCGGCACCCGCCAGGTCGACACCGCTCAAGTCAGCCTCCGTCAGGTCGCATCCGGGGCACCTCCCCGTCTCCAGCAGTCTCTCTTTATTCTGCTCGACTGCTGGGTCTGTAAAGGCAGCGGCTGACTGCATGCCCAGTACAACCGGAACAAATCCATTTGAAACTACAAAGGTTGTGGCTAATAGTAATTTCTTGATATTGACCATTTTTAACTCTTCCCTTCCTCTCATATAAACCTGTTAGCCGCTACTCGGGTACATCTATGGCACCGTGTTTCCTGAGATACTCCTTCTGCTCCGGGGTGAGACCCTCCGCAAGCTGAAAGTTCGCTCCTTCGACTTTAGTACCGTTCAGGTTTGCCCCTCTCAGGTTTGCCCCAAGCACGAGGGCATTGCTCAGGTTGGCACCATTCAAGTTGGCACCGCTCAGCGAGACGAGGACCAGTACGGCAATACCACTCAGGTCTGCATGGCTCAGGTTGGCATCCGTCAGGTTGGCAGCAATCAGGTTAGCACCGATAAGGACGGCATCCTCAAGGTCGGCACCCACGAGGCCAGCACCGGTAAGGTTGGCACCTTCCAGGTTGGCACCCACGAGGTCAGCACCCGTAAGGTTGGCGTCTGTCAGGTTCGACGCAAGCACGATGGCATTGCTCAGGTTGGCGTCTGTCAGGTTGGCACCCACGAGGTTAGCACCATACAGGTCGGCGTCCTCCAGGTTTGCGCCGCTCAGGTCGGCACCCCTCAGGTCGCATTCGGGGCATTCGTTCGTCTCTAGCAGTTTCCTTTTGTTCTCCTCTACTGAGGCCCCATAGGCAGGGCCTGACTGCATGCCCAGCACAACCGGAACAAATCCAGTTGAAACTATAAAGGTTGTGGCTAATAGTAATTTCCTGATATTGACCATTTTTAACTACCCCTTCCGCTCATATAATCTCCGTAGCCCCTATTCGGGTACGTTTATGGCGCCGTTTTTTCTGAGATACTCCTTCTGCTCCGGGGTAAGACCCTCCGCTCCCTCAAAGTCTGCCTTTTCGACCTTAACATCGCTCAAGTTAGCACCCTTCAGCTTGGCGCTCTTCAAGTCGGCGTGGTCCAGGTTAGCACCGCTCAGGTCGGCATGGTAGAGGTTGGCATGGGTCAGCTTGGCACCGGTTAGGTTGGCACCGCTCAGGTTGGCCTCCGCCGCAATAGCATGCTCAAGGTTGGCCCCGCTCAGGTTAGCACCACTCAGGTCGGCCCCTTGCAGGTAGTCGTACGTCAGAATGGCACCGCTCAACTCGGCATCGCTTAGGACGGCACGTTCCAGGCTCGAAAAATACAAATTGGCCCCGCTCAGGTTAGCACCACTCAGGTTGGCCTCAGTCATATTAGCGTACTTAAGGTTAGCACCTTCCAGGTTGGCCCCGCTCAGATTAGCGCCTTTTAGCATGGTCTCCGTCAAGTTGGCATCGCTTAGGTTGGCAGAGTTCAGTTTGGCATCGCTCAGAATGGCACGCCTTAGGTCGCATTCGGGGCATTTATTAGTCTCTAGCAGTTTCTTTTTATTCTCCTTTACTGAGGCCCCATAGGCAGGGGCTGACTGCATGCCCAGCACCATCGGAACAACCCCAATCGAAACGATAAAGACAGCGGTCAACAATGATTTTTTGATGTGGCGCATTCTCAACTTCCCCTATTTCATCTATAATGTGTCACGCCGCAATATACGCTAGAATTATAGCAATACAGGCTCAAGCGTTACAGGGAAATCTACTTTGCATTTTGCATAACAGTGTTTTGTAGGTTGTTGGGTAGCGAGGAGTTAAGATCTAGACTCCCGATTGGCAAGTACAAGCTCCGACGCTATGCTCCATTAGCCACATGAATGGGGGAACTATAGAGGATGGTAAGGTTCTTCCTTAACATACCGACAACTTCAGCGCCCTCCTGGTCTCCGGGGTAATCTTCGCCCTCTCGTCTATCCTCAGCCCTACCACCCAGACGGGGTGGGTGTCTGAGGTGACAATGGGTATGTCATCCCTTTCCCACCTGGGGGTCTTTGAGTCTATAAGGAAATCCTTCAGCTTTTTTTCACCTCCGACGCCCAGGGGCCAGAACCTGTCGCCCTCCATGCGGTTGCGGATATACAGCCTCTTGCCCACCTTGTCGGCGTCCAGAAGCTCCTCATCAGGTGTCTTCCCGGCCCTGAATCTCTCAAGGGTATCGGCCTCAACGGCGATAATCTCAGCCCTGATTTCCCTGCCGCCGGGAAGTTTTGTAGTGCCGGGGACGTTCAGTTTCACCGGCTCAGACGGCTCAAATAACGGGGCCCGTGTGCGCTGCAGGGTGGAGGTCCTTTTAAAGCAGAGCATATCGCCTTCCAGGCTCGCCGTATATTTGCCCGGGAGTTCTATCTGTCTATAAGTGGTCTTGTCGTTCTCCACCATCTCCACCACCCTGTTGTAGTGTCCGTAGTCCATCTTCCCGAGTGGGATACCAGCCCTGGAAA
The DNA here is from genome assembly GCA_030623665.1 of Planctomycetota bacterium. Classification (GTDB taxonomy): domain Bacteria; phylum Planctomycetota; class Brocadiia; order Brocadiales; family Bathyanammoxibiaceae; genus Bathyanammoxibius. The sequence goes on along the minus strand of JAUXLO010000006.1, from coordinate 12,820 downwards.
AGACCTCCTTCAGGAAAAAATGCTGGAAGAAGGGCGGGTGGTGTCTTAGCAGGTCGGCCTCAAAGGAGCAGGCGTTAGACCCGTCCTGCCTCAGGTTTGCCTCCACAATCTTGCCTATCCTGGACTGCAGAAAATCATTGCTCCTGCCCGCTATGTCGCCCAGCCTGGTTAGGGCCTCTTTTATTTGCGGGTTGTATTTCTCCTCCAGCAGCGGAAGGAGCTCAAGCCTGATGCGGTTGCGCAGATTTTCGGGTCGCAGGTTGGACGAATCGGTTCGATATTCCAGGCCCTTTTCCTTGAGATATGAGAGTATGTCACGCCTCCAGGTGTGCAGGAGCGGCCTCACCAGCATCGCCTTTGAGGCGGGCGACAGTCTGCGCGACGGTCTTATGCCTCCCAGGCCCAGCAGGCCCGTACCCCTTACGATGCGGTGCAGCACTGTCTCCGTGTTATCGTCCGCCGTATGGCCCACGGCCACCCGTGTAGCCGAGATTTTAGCGGCCAGTTCCTCAAAGAAGACATATCTGAGTTTCCTGGCCGCGGTTTCTATGGAGCATTTTTTGTCAGACGAAAACCCCCTCACGTCCACCTCCTTCACGGTACACTCAAGTCCCAGCGACGCTGCCAGCTCTCGGACGAAGCGTTCGTCTTCCCGGGATTCCTCGCCGCGAAGCTTGTGGTTGACGTGGGCCACGTGCAGTCCGCAACCCCATCCCAGGTTCCTGGTCAATTCAACGAGTATGTGCAACAGGGCGACGGAATCAGGCCCTCCGGAGACCCCGATGATAACGTTATCTCCGGGCCTTAACAGGTCGCAGCGCCTAATCGTGTCCCTTACCCGATTTTCCAACCCCAGGCCTTTCACACCTGCAAACCTCCTCCCATAGGCTGGACTATAACCCCAAGGAGAATCCAAGTCAAGCCAAGAAACTATTTGACTTCAAGTACTTACGACTTAGAATGGATTTCGGGCGCGACTATCCGGCGGTCTCTGCAGATAGGAAGGCAATCTTGAACATACTTATTACGGGTTCAAGCGGCTTTATCGGCACTGCCCTCGTCAAGAGGCTCTCAAGTGACCGGGTAATCGGCCTCGACAGGGTCCCCGGCCCCGCTGACAGTGCCTGCACCCACAGCTATCGTATTGATATCGCCGACAGAGAGGGGCTCTTTGATGTACTAAAAGATGTCAGGTCACGGTTCGGCCCAAGGCTCGACTGTGTATTCCACCTCGCCGCATACTACGACTTCTCCAACAAGAGGGACCCCCTGTATGTAAAGGTAAACGAGGAGGGCACGAGAAACCTCCTTGAGGCACTGGCTGAGTTCGAGGAAGTTGGGGCCTTTATCTTTACCAGCAGCACCGCCGTCATGAAGGGTCTTAACGTAAAGGATTCCGGCGCTGATTCACATGGAAGGCTCGATGAGTCTTCGCCACTTGGTTCTCTACTGGAATATGGTAAATCAAAGCGCCGCGCCGAGGAAGTGGCCATTGGTTTCAAGGATTGTCTGAGGGTCTTCATCGTGCGGCTGGCCGGGGTGTATGCGCTTGAGTGCAGACTAATACCGGTGGCCCATCAGATAGCATCCATCTACAAGAAAGACATTGGTTCAAGGTTTCTGCCGGGTGGCGGCTGCGGGTGTATATCCTATATTCACATAGAGGACGTACTCGACGGTCTTGAGAGGATGGTGGCACTCAGAGATCGCATATCCTCCGGCTCGGTCTACATACTTTCAGAGGAGGATTGCCTCTCTTATGCAGAGCTCTACGGAATCGTCTCTCAGGGTCTCTACGGAAAAAGCAGCGACTCACGTCCAGCTACCCTGCCGAGTCAGCTCCTTAAAGGAGGTGTTTATGCCACTAATTGCCTACGCTACTTTAGGACCGGCCGGGATTATTTCTTTAAGCCGTGGATGGTAGACCACTCCCTCCTCCGGTACTGCTTTAACACGGGGAAGGCCAGGAGAGAGCTGGGCTGGAATCCGAGCCATTCACTGCGGGACTATGTGCAAGAGATACTTGGGGAACTGAAGGTAGACCCCGAAAGGTGGTTCAGGGTCAATAACATTTGTTTATAAGGTGCAGGGGTACGCTGCAGCATGTCCCTATAAAATACGTTAACATTTTGTATGGGCTTTATTCATGGGCCGCAGGTTGTAAATTTTTGGCTTTTTCAGTGCAAAGCCGTGAGCTATAATTATTTATAAGGTGGATTTGTGGCTGGAATGTCTATTGGTAGGTTTGGCATAGGTTTTTACTGCCTTTTTCTGGTCATCTCTTCGTGCATGGGCGAAGGAGCCCCGGCACCTGAAGGGAAAGGGGAAACATATCTGTCTGGAGCAGTAGTACACTTGGGGCAAGAAGGGCCCCCTAGAGGATTGCGTCAAGGGCAAAAAGGGCAGCAAGAATTTATAGTAGGGGCCCTGTATTATATCTGGTGGGGGCTGCTCCCTGGTGAAAGAGACATGTGGAAGCACGGCCACGGCTTGTCGCCTGTCCTTGGAGAGTATTCCTCCAGTGACCCCGATATTGCCGAACGGCACATAAAATGGGCCACAGAGCACGGAATAAGCCTCTTTGAGGTGTCTTGGTCCGGCCCTGGGGAAAGGGGGCCTCAATTGGACAACGACGAGATAGACGCTGCCCTTAGGGAGGGACTATTAGCCGCCCCGTCGATCGAAGACATAAAATTCTTACTGGTGTACGAGACGGAACGGGCCCTGATACAAGAGGCGCAGGAAATCGGGTATAATAATATTAAAGAGGCATTTGTAGAGGACATCCTCTATGCTAACGAAAGATATTTTGACCACCCGAGCTATTTCAAGCTAAACGGCAGGCCGGTGGTCATGGTGTGGAAGGCGAAGGATGCCCTGGAAAATATGTTAAAGGAAAGCGGAATAGAGCTGCAGGACGTATTGTATGAGGTAGAAGATAGGTCACAACGGGACATATTCTGGGTCAGTCTGGGAGAAGACGTGTACGAATCGGAAGGGCCGCCCGTTGACACCGCTATACTGAGAACACTGGACGCCGTAGCCCCGCTCCTGGGAGACACATTTGCACCCGGCGAGGTTGGGAACTGGGAAAAATACCTGGACAGGGTTCAGGCGGGTTACGCTCTCTGGAACGCTGCAGGAAGGGAACAGGGGTTTGTCTTTATTCCTTCGGCAATCCCGGGGTTTGACGATAGGGCCTTCCGTCACGGCCAGAACAGGTTGCTAAAGATGGACCCCGACAGATTCTATCAGTCTATACGTCTGGCAAAGAGACAGGCCGAAGGCCGTGGCAACTGGATATCCATATACGGTTTTAACGAATGGTTCGAGAGTGGAGCCATAGAGCCCACGGATGAGTTTGGCCCCCGGTTCCTCGAGGCGCTAAAGGGGGCCGTAGAGGATTAGCTATGCGTAAGGTCTCAATGTTACTGTTATTAATAGCCGTGAGTATGTTCGCCGGTAATCCACCGGTCCATGCCAGGCATGATGTTACTAAAGACGATGCCATCGAGCACTTCAACGCGGGCAACAAATTCTACGGTGCGGGCAAATATGATGAGGCAATTGATGAGTTTAACCTGGCGCTTGAGCATAACATCAAGGACGCCTCATCTAATTTTGGGCTGGGCAACTCATACTTCCTTAAGAAAGACTACAAGAAGGCGCTCCATTATTATAAGAAGGTAATAAAGCTAAAACCGGACTACGCCAAGGTGCATTACGCCATGGGGCTGGCCTACCGAAGGCTGGGTAAGAAGGAGGAGGCACAGAAGGAGTTTGATAGGTATAACAACCTGAGTAAGACAAAGGTGGAAAGGCCTCGCACAGCGAAAAAGCCCACCGCGAAGAAAGAAAAGGCTCGTAAAAAAGAACCTTCCAGGGTGACACGTACCAAAAAAAAGCCGTCTGCAAAGGATAAGCTGCGTGAGAGCAGGCGGCTGGAGAGTGAGGCCTGGGATAAAAGACCGGGAGATAGGAAACTTGAGAGCAGGGAGTGGGTGGAGAAGCCGGCGGAAAGGAAGCTAGAGGGTGAGACCTGGGCAAAAAAACCGAGGGATGAGAAACTTGAAAGTAGGGAATGGGCAGACGAGGGATTCCGCACGTCAGGTCGCGAAACGAAGAAAGCAGAGACAGAAAAAAAGGCCCGTGTAAAAAAGATAAAACCAAAGAAAAAAGAGAAAGTCACAAAGAAACCCGAGAAACGAGCTGAGAAGAAAAAGTTCAAGCGAAGAGTTGTCAAAAAGAAGGAGGCCGAAGAAGGGGGTCTAAGGACCTTGTGGGGCGGCTCGCTGGTGGGTAAGGTGTTTTTGGGCCTGATCGCATACACATTTGTGGCCCAGGTCTGGGTAGGCCTCGTTGTACTGGTGTGCCTGATCTTCTTCTGGAGGAGACGGTAACGGTATGTGCGGAGACACCTTTTTTGAGCCGCCGATTGCCCGGTATTTTTGGTTATACGAAAATCCTCAGAATATTGTATGATAAAGTGTCTGGATATTAGTGAGACAACAAGAGGGCCGGGGAATATGAATCCACAATATTCGAATAAAGGAGCGGTATGGTGGGACGGGTAATAATATTCGGAAAAGACGACTGCCCTTATACAACCAGTGCCAGAGACGACTATGCCGGGCGCGGTGTCTCTGTGGAATATATAAATGTGAAGAAGGACCTGCAGGCGATGGAGCGGATGCTGGAGTTTTCAGCCGGCCGCAGAGAGGTACCGGTAATCGTAGAGGGTGGGAAGGTAACGGTAGGTTTTGGGGGCACCTGAGGCGTATAAAGCCGCCGATAGGATATCGGCGACAAACAATCTTAAGGCTTGAGACGACACCCGGAAGACGGTAGAGGAGGGAGACGTTAGATGAATGAAGGAGCTGCCCCGGTCCAGGAGGCCGCCAAGAGGTCCGCAGATAAGTTTCAACTGCGGCTTCTTTTTTGGGAAACGACCGCTGCATGCAACCTTGAGTGCATACACTGCAGAAGGCTGGACGTGGCAAAGGAGTTGGCCGAGGATGACCTCAGCACTGAGGAGGCGTTTTCTTTTATAGACGACCTGGCAACCCTGGGCAGTCCGATACTGGTTCTAAGCGGCGGTGAACCTCTTTACCGTCCGGATATCTTCGAGATAGCCCGTTACGCAAGGTCTAAAGGACTCAAGGTGGCCCTTGCGACCAACGGCACACTGGTAGACGAGACCGTTGCGAGACGCATCGTCGATGCCGGGGTACAGCGTGTATCCATCAGCTTTGACGGTGCGGACGCTGAGACACATGACGAATTCCGCAAGCTTCCCGGCTCGTTTGACCGTGCCATTGAGGGCTTTAAGCACCTCAAAAAGCTCGGTATGAGCATGCAGGTAAATTCTACCATCGCAAAGCACAATGTCCATCAACTCAGAGACGTGTACAACCTGGCCGTTTCGCTTGGGGCGGACGCCCTTCATATCTTTATGCTGGTGCCCGTGGGCTGTGGAGTGGAGATAGCGGAAGACCAGATGCTGAGTGCCGAAAAGTACGAGGAAAGCCTGCATCTGTTCTACGAACTGGCGAGAAAGGCAAGGATTCAGACCAAGGCCACTTGTGCCCCCCATTACTTTAGGATTGTAAGGGAGAAGGCGGCAGAGTCGGGCATGCCGAATGACCCCTCTATGATGGTGCCGAGGGGTGGGCATGCAGGCGGTGGACATCCGGGCGGACACCCGGGCGGTGCGCCGGCGGCCATGGCCGCCATGACCAGGGGATGCCTGGCGGGAACCGGCGTATGTTTCGTGTCGCATAAGGGCGAGGTCTTCCCCTGCGGATATCTCCCGGTTACCTCCGGCAATGTGCGAACCCAGAGCCTGGCCGAGATATGGCGTGGCTCAAAGGTCTTTACTAAACTGCGCAATGTAGACCTCCTGGGAGGAAAGTGCGGGGCCTGTGAGTATAAAAAGATATGCGAGGGCTGCCGCGCAAGGGCATTCTATGAGACCGGAGATTACATGGCAGAGGAACCCTACTGTATATATACTCCGAAGTCCATGAGAAAGAGAGGCTAATCAAAGGGATGGGAGGTACTTATGAGGGTTTGTATTTCTGTCGTTCTCTTTCTGCTCCTGTTTCTTTCAATAAAACCGGCTCTGGCCGTATGGCCCGAGTTGGATAAAGACCAGATACAGGAGGCGATCCGGTATGGGAAAAGATTCAAGAACTATGATAATGACAGATTCCTCAAGGAATGGACGGTATTTTTGGAGAGGGACGGCGATAAGGTAGGCGTCTACACGAAGTTTAATCTCCTCGCAATGGCCGCCAGGGATGCCGCAAAGGAGTCCAGGGAGCTTCATCCCGAGGAGATAGAGGCTGTATTGGGAGAGGTAGAGAATAAGCTTGCATTTAAGCTGATTCTATATGGCAACACCCCTGAATTTGCAAGGAACCTTCATGCGGTATTATATTACAGCGATGGATATATACAGCCTGTACATAAGTATAACCCCCTGGCAGAACCCTATGGCTGGCGACCCATGTCACCGCCGGTCTTTCGTGCCTTTTGCTCCTATGAGTTTCCACTCGATGAAATAGACCCCAATGCGGAGGTCTCGCTTATTATAATCAGTCCCCAGGGAGGGGAAAAAGAGTTATTTTTCGACCTGTCTAAGATGAGGTAAGGGTGTTGCAAAAGTCGGCTGCGCTGAGACACTACAGAGACAAGGCACTCAACACGGGTTACCTTTTTTTCTACTCCAAGACCCTCATGACGGCCGCCAAGCTGGACGTTTTCGACCACATCGGTACTGGCAGTAAGACCTCAAATGAGATGGCACAGGCCACCGGCACGAGCGAGCATGGGATAGAACTTCTGCTGGATGCCCTGGCAGGTATGGGGTACATTAATAAAAAAGGAAGGCGCTACGCCAACACCCGCCATGGGCGAGAGATCTTCCTGAAGGGAAAAGAGCTTTATATCGGGGACATACTCGACTTTCATGAGGCGATGTGGGAAGGATGGAATCACCTTGAGGAATCCGTCCGGACGGGAGGACCTGCGCAGCGGCATGACATGTTCCAGAAAGAAAAAGAGGAGACGCGCACCTTTATCATGGCCATGCACAATACTGCCATGGGCCACGCAGAGAAATTGGCCTCTTTGGTAGATTTAGGCGGAAGCAAAACACTCCTGGATATCGGCGGCGGTTCTGGCGCATACTCGATATTCTTCTGTAAGGCCAACCCGCGTCTAAAGGCAACCATTCTCGACCTGCCCGCCACCCTGGAGGTGACAAGGGACGTCGTCTCCAGGTACAAAATGTCTCGCAAGGTTTCCCTGAAAGAAGGCGACTACAACAAGTGCCTGCCTAATGGATTTGACGTGGCATTCCTTTCCCACATCATACATAGTGAGGGGGAGGCGGCCAATACGGCCCTGATGAAGAGGATATATGGGGCCCTCAACCCAGGCGGTAAGGTGATAATACAGGACTTTATATTGAAAGAGGGCAGGACGCAGCCTTGTTTTGCCTCCACCTTCGCCCTCTGTATGCTTCTTTTCACGGAGGAGGGCAGGACGTACTCTTTCGGAGAGGTAAAGGGTTGGCTGAGGGCTGCCGGTTTTAAGTCCATTGAGTGGTCTCGGCGTTCACTGCCCCGGGATATTTCCGTTGTGACGGCATGCCGCAGCTAGTGTTTCTTGAGACATACAAAAGGAAACCAACATGATAAAAAGTATCCTTGTACCACTTGATGGGTCGGAGGCGTCATTTTCTGCCCTTAGCAATGCCGTGGAACTGGGGAACATTGCCGGGGCCGAGTTGCGCGGGCTGTTTGTGGAGGACAGGTGGCGTTTTGTATACGTCCCTACTGCAACGGCCGTAGCCGGGGCGATAGGTGCAGCGCCGACCACTAACGTGCCACTGCCACCGGAGAAACTGCTTGAGGAGGAGAACCGTGCCGGGGAAGAAGGGAGACAGATCAAGAGACGTTTTGAGGACGAATGCCGGAACCGGGGCGTGGAGGGTACGTTCAAGGCGGTGCGTGGCGAGGTGGGTGAACTAATAATTGAGGCGGCCAAGACAGTAGACCTTGTAGTTATCGGCCGCCGTGGCAAACACGCCAGGTCCAAGACACGGGCCACCGGTTCAATTACTCAGACGTTATTGCATAGATCGGCAAGACCCGTTATGGTAGTGCCCGAGGGTGCCAGGCGTGGCCCGCACATCCTTGCCGCCTACGACGGCAGCGAGGCCGCTCAGCGGGCTATAGAGGCTGGGGTAATCATTGCCGAACTGCAGACCTCAAAGGTGGACGTCATAACCGTGGCGGATGACCCGGATGATGCCGTTGAGCCCCAAGAAGAGGCAAGAAAGTATCTTGCGCCTCATAAACTCAAGGCGTCCTTCTTCGTCGAATCGGGGAGGCCATGGGAGGTAATCTCGGCACATGCCAGCAGGGTAGATGCGGGGCTTATCGTGATGGGCGCCTTTGGGACTAACCGGCTGAGAGAGTTAATCTTTGGAAGCACTACCATGAACGTCCTGGAGAACGCAGAATGCCCAGTTTTGCTGGTTGCGTAGCAACTACGGAGGGGGCATGTATTTCAGGCCTTGAGGCCGTTTTGTATTCCGATACGGGAAACTACGCCGAAATCTTGACACAAACAACATAAATTGTTTTAATGCTTTCCATATTGTTTTGTACATTCTAGAGAATCTCCAGGAGAATCAGACTGGATGAACATACTTCTTTTGAGTATGCCTGACTATTTCCCTTTTATACTGCAATGGGGCATGAAGGTCCCCTGTCTTGGCGTATCATCGCCTGCCACCAATCTTTCTGACGGCCACAACGCATATGCTGGAGACCTTTGCACACGAAGAGACGACATACCGGGTGCCATCCGGGATGCAATAGAGAAGTATAATCCCCAGTTGGTGGGACTATCCTCGATGACCTTTCAGTATTCCACGGCCAAGAAGGTAGCTCTGTACATAAAGGGCCTGAACAAGGACATAAAATTGGCCCTCGGCGGGTACCATGCCACGCTTATGTCTCCGGAGGTCAAGACTGAAGAGGACGATAAATTATTTGACTTCTCCGGTGAGGATGGGCGCCTGTTTGATTTCCTGGTAAGGGGCGAGGGCGAGGCCACCTTCCGTGAGTTGGTGGACACCCTGGACGGCGGTGGCAATGACTTTGATTCCATCCTGGGGCTGTCCTATAAGGTGAACGGCGAGTGGCACCATAACGCACGAAGGCCCCTCCTGAACGTTAAGGACATAAAATTACCGGACCGGACGAAGAGGATATGGAATAATTTTGGATACTATGGCTATAACCTCGACACGGTAGAGAGCTCCAGGGGCTGCACCTTTACCTGTAACTTCTGCAGTATGCAGCACATGTACGGCACCACCTTCAGGACCTATGAGATATCAAGGGTGATGGAGGATCTCGGCAACATCAAGAAGGTCGGGAGTAATATAGGGCTGTTCGTAGACGACAACATCACACTGAACCCCAAAAGGCTTTTGGAGATCTGCGAGACGATAATCAAGGAAGGCCATGACGACATGCTTTACTGGGCGCAGGTAAGCTCCGTGGGGATTTCTGCAATACCGGAACTGGCAAAGACCATGAAAAGGGCCGGATTCTTCTCGGTATTCTTGGGGATAGAGAACATCTCAAGGCGCAACCTTGAACAGCTCAACAAGGGGGACATAGTAGAAAAAAGCAAGAAGTCCATAAAGTACCTCCATGACGCCGGTGTAGCGGTAGTCGGCGGGATGATCGTCGGCAACCCGGATGATACCTGGGAGGATGTTGAGGAGAACTACCAGTTTTTTAAAGACCAGGGCGTAGACATATACTTCGATCAGGTGCTTACTCCGTACCCGAAAACTGGTATCAGGGAAGAGTTGCTAAAGGCCGGCCTGGTAACAAACCTTCATGATTTTACAAAATACAACGGTTTCTGGACCAACGTCAGGACAAAAAATCTCTCTCAAGACGAGCTGAGCTTCGCCAGATGGAAGTGTCACAGGGATTACTTCGTATTGGCTGAACCGACGCCCATATACAGGAAGATTATGGGCATGGGCTACTACTACAGGAGGTACAAGCTTCTCAAAAAGAGGCTAAACGTCTGGTGGAACACGGAGAGGAAGGTATATGAGCAGGAGATGGAGAGGTACCGCAACGTAAACCAATTCCTGTAGGCAGCCAATTACGGACGTTGACACGCATTCCTGCAAACCGTAGCCCTAAATGCCACCACAAAATTTTAGCAACGCTGTTGTGGTAAATTACTTATGAACATACTTCTTCTAAGCATGCCGGACTTCCTTCCGCTTATGTTCAGGAAGAACATGAAGATTCCACACCTCGGCATGACCTCAGTCGCCTCCAATATGTCTGAGGGCCATAACGTATACGTCGGAGACCTGTGCACACAAAGGGATGACATTGCAGGGGCCGTCAGGGAAGCTGTAGAGAGGTATAAACCCCACATGGTGGGACTGTCGTCAATGACCTTCCAGTACCACACTGCCAGGAAGATAGCGCAGCTAGTAAAGGGCATGAATAAGGACATAAAACTGACCCTGGGTGGCTATCATGCCACTCTGGCAGCCCCGGAACTTGAGTCTGAGGATAACAATAGCCTGTTCGATTTCTCCGGTGAGGACGGCCAGCTCTTTGATTTTATCGTAAGGGGCGAGGGCGAGGCCACCTTCCGTGAGCTGGTAGATGCCCTGGACGGCGGTGGCAATGACTTTGACGCCATCCCGGGATTGTCTTACAAGACCAACGGCGAGTGGTGCCATAATGCACGAAGGCCCCTTCTGGACGTAAAGGACATAAAATTGCCGGACAGGTCAAAGAGGATCTGGAAGAACTATAACGCCTTTCATTACAAATTTGATGCCATTGAGAGCTCCAGGGGCTGCACCTTTACCTGCAACTTTTGTAGCATTCACCACATGTATGGCACGTCTTTCAGGACCTACGACATCTCAAGGATAATGGCGGACCTCGAAGACATCAAGAGGGCTGGGGGCAACATGGTAGGGTTCATAGACGACAATATCACCCTGAACCCGAAGAGGTTTATGGAGCTCTGTAACGCTATAATCAAAGAAGGTCATAATGACATGTATTACTGGGCGCAGGTAAGCTCCATGGGCATCGCCTCCACACCGGAACTCTCAAAAGTCATGCGGGATGCCGGATTTCTTTTGGCCTTCCTCGGGATAGAGAACGCCTCGAGGCGCAATCTCGAACGGCTCAATAAGGGAGATATATTAGAGTACAGCAAAAAGGCCATAAAATATCTGCATGACGCCGAGATAATGATAATGGGCGGAATGATTATCGGCAACCCGGAAGATACATACGAGGACATTAAGGAGAACTACGAGTTTTTCAGAGAACAAGGGGTAGATGCCTACCTGGACCAGGTGCTGACCCCATACCCGAAGACCGGCATAAGGAAAGAACTCCTGGACGCCGGCCTTGTAACGAATCCTTACGATTTCTCCAAATACAACGGTTTCTGGACCAACGTCAGAACAAAACATCTCTCACAAGAGGAGCTGTCATTCATCAGATGGAGGCTTCACCGCGACTATTTTCTGATAGCTGAACCGACACCACTGTATAGGAAAGCAATGGGCCCCGGATACTACTACCGGAAGTACAGAATACTCAGAATGAAGCTGGATGTCTGGTGGAAGACGGAAAGAAAGGTATATGAGCAGGATATGGAGAAGTTCCGTAAGGTAAATGAGTACCTGTAGGACACCACGCTATTGCCTTCTATGTACTGAGGCTCCTTGGCGGTAATTCCGCCGGTAGCCCGACTTATTACGTCGAGCCAGGGTCTTTACCACGTCTTTCAATCCGTAATCTCTACCTCACATTCGCACTCAAGCGCAAGGGCCTGGGATATCCGGCTCTTATCCCTGTATATGGTTATTCCCTTGCACCCGCTCTTGTATGCCAGCATAAACGTCTTTTCTACCTCCTCCTTTGACGTGTTGGATGAGAAATTTATGGTCTTGGATACTGCATTATCGGTGTATTTCTGAAATGCCGCCTGCATCCTGACGTGCCACTCTGCGGGGATGTCCCAGGCAGTAACAAAGACCAGTTTTATCCCTTCCGGAATATAAGGGATAGACTGGATGGAACCCTCTTTTGACACCTCCTCGATCAGCCCATTGGAGTAGAACCCCTCCCGGTGGGCCGTCTCGATGAAGAGGTCATGTACCTCGGGGATGAATGCCTCGCCCAGTATCCGCCTCCCAAAGGAGAGGGCGAATATAGGCTCTATGCCGCTGGAGCAGCCGGCTATGATGCTGATGGTGCCGGTCGGGGCGATAGTGGTGCAAGAGGCGTTTCTATAACGAGGCCCTCCGGGCCTGTCGTAAATACTCTCAGGGAAGTTGGGAAAAACGCCTCGCATCTCTGCCAGTTCGACTGATGCGGCATTAGCCTCCTGGGAGAAGAACTTCATCAACTCCTCTGCCACCTCAAGGGCCTTTTCTGAGTTATAAGGAATGCCAATCTTTATAAGCAGGTCGGCAAAGCCCATGACGCCAAGCCCGATCTTCCTGTTGCCCTTGCTGAGCGTCTCAATCTGGGTAAGCGGATACTTGTTTACGTCTATGATGTTGTCAAGGAAGTGCACCCCCTGCCTTATAACCTCCCTCACCCTGTCCCAATCGACTCCAGGTCTTTTGCCTCCTTTTAATATCCTGGAGAGGTTCACAGAGCCCAGCACGCAAGACTCGTACGGCAGCAGGGGCTGCTCGCCGCACGGGTTAGTGCCCTCTATCGTGCCT
>JAUXLO010000081.1 GCA_030623665.1 Planctomycetota bacterium | reverse complement strand
TCCCTGGTTAAAAAATATGCCCGTTAGTGCGCCCTTTACGGCCTCCTCTTTATCGGCATCGGCAAAGACTATATTTGGCGACTTGCCTCCCAGCTCCAGCGAAACGCGCTTAAGTGTAGCGGCGGAGGCGCGCATTATATCCTTTCCCGTAGATGTCTCCCCGGTAAAGGCCACCTTGTCTACTTCAGGGTGTCTGGCGAGCGCCACACCCACGGTCTCGCCGGGGCCCGTGACTATGTTGAGCACGCCTTTAGGGAGACCGGCCTCCATGAGGAGTTCGCCAAGCCTGAGGCAGGTGAGTGTGGTAAATTTGGAGGGCTTAAGCACCACCGTGTTCCCGCAGGCCAGCGCCGGCCCCAGCTTCCAGGCGGCCATCAACAGTGGAAAATTCCAGGGGATAATCTGCGCCACAACACCTACGGGCTCCCTCAGCGTATAGTTGAACATGTTGCCCCTGACGGGGATGGTCTCGCCGTGGATCTTATCGGCCCAGCCGCCATAGTAAAAGAGCGTGTCTGCAGTATACGGCACGTCTACGGTACGTGATTCCCTGATGGGCTTGCCGTTGTCAAGGGTCTCAAGGAGCGCCAGCTCATCCAGATTTTTTTCTACTAGTTCTGCAGCCCTTGCAAGTATGCGGCCGCGGTCGCGTGCGTCCATCTCAGGCCAGGGTCCTGACTCAAAGGCCTTTCGGGCCGCCTTTACTGCGAGGTCCACGTCCCTCCTGTTGCCCTCTGCTATCTTTGTGAGCACCTGGCCGGTGGCAGGGTTTATGGTCTTAAAGGTCCTGCCTGAGCGGGAGTTCAGCCACTTGCCGTCAATAAGCATCTTTCCGGGCTTTATTTTTATGGGAAGTCTTGGACTAGATTTTGGTCTTTTCTTCAGCCTTGACGCTGTCTTGGTGGGCATTTTATCACTCCTTTCTCAGGAACTATACTCCTGTTACGTCGGGAAGGTCGGGAAGTATCTTTATAACAACGGGCTCTATGAGCATAAAGTCCTGCCCCTTTGCCTTTATCTGTTTCACCGCCTTGTTTACGGCAGACTCCTTGCTGGGATCGAGGGTTATAATAAACGGGAGTATCTTATCCGGGTCACACTTTACGCCGAGCTTTTCCCTGAAATAGACCTTTTCTTCGGCAGAGTGCTTGAGCTGGAGTACCTCGTCCACGTTTACCTGATTGTTTTTCAGATGGCCCAGGATATCGCTTACTATACCGGCCCTGTCCATGACCAAAAAGCGCAGGTAGTATCTGTACAGTCCGTCCTTGTCCAGGTGCCGGTTAAACTTCAGGGGCGCTGCGCACGGACCAAAATGGGCGCCGCTTGCGATAGAGATTATGTCCGAGACTATGGAATTGGCCGTCGGGCCTGCCCCGGCGCCTTTACCGACAAGGCACATGGTCTCGCAGTGCCTGCTGTCTATCAGGACGGCGTTAAGGGCGCCATTTACTCTGGAGAGTACGTGGCCGTCATTTATCATTATGGGGGATACGGTGGCTGTTACTTCCCCTCCCGACCTGGTGATAGAACCAAGGAGCTTTATATTTGTGCCGAGCTTCCGGCTCGCATAATCAAAGTCAATCTTCTCGAGAGACTCTATACCCTCTGTGGCCACGTCGTCTTTCTTGACAAAGATGCCGTAGAGGAGCTGCAGGAGTACCATTATCTTGTCTCTGGTATCGTACCCCTTTATGTCGGCCTCCGGGTTGGTCTCGGCGTAGCCCAGCTTCTGGGCCTGGCGGAGGGCGTCGGTAAAGGTTTTACCCTCATTGCGGATGCCGGAGAGTATATAGTTGCAGGTGCCGTTGAGGATGCCATAGAGCCCGGTGACGTTGTCAGATGCAAGCCCCTCACCGAGGGTGCGGATGATGGGTATGCCCCCGGCCACCGATGCCTCGAAGCGCAGTTGTGTATTGTTCTTGCGGGCGGCGGAGTGGATCTTTTGCCCGTAAGCGGCCAGCACCGCCTTATTGGCGGTTACTACTGACTTACCGGCCTGCAGGGCCTTGATGATATAAGAGGCCACCAGTTTGGCATCCTCCGGCCTTTCCAGCCCCAGCGCCTCTGCCACGATGGATATCTCAGGGTGGTTTATTATGTCATCGGGTCTGCTGGTGAATTTATCAGGGAATTTGTCATGCCAGTGTTTGCTCTTTGGCGACCTGGTGTATATCTTTTCTATCTCCAGCCGGCAATCGAGTCTCTTTGCAAGCTCCTTGCCGTCGCCGAAGATTATATCCTGGACTCCCTCACCGACGGTGCCCGACCCCAGAAGACCTATTTTTACCACCCTTTCAGCCATCGTCTCATTTGTTCCTTTATTTGCAAAGGTTTATAGTATACTTAAATCCCATTAATAGGCAACCCCTTAAGGAGGCTTATGCATCTTAATATGCCGCCTCTGCCGCAGTGCATGGAAATCGGGGAAATGTCCGGCATAGGGAGCACATACTGCAAGGATGGATTAGGGTAGGGTGTGGCTTTCGTTAGTATGTCCTACTTGTTGCGCAGGGACATGTAGTCTCTGAGGGCGTCCTGCCAGGGGCGGAGGGGCTTCAGGCCCAGTGATTTGATGCCATCGCAGCCGAGCACGGAGTAGTCGGGGCGCATGACCTTGCTCCTGAATTCCTGATGGGTGGTCTCCTTCAGGTTTACATCCTTGAGACCTTCCAGCTCGAATATCCTGGCCGCAAACTCGTACCACGAACACTGCCCGTAATTGGCTATATGGTATATGCCGTAGTGTTCAGTATGATTGCTGGTTACGAGTTCCTTTATTTTCTGTGCCAGGTCCCGGGTGTAGGTGGGGACGAAGTACTGGTCGTTTACCACTCTCAGCTCGTCCCGCTCCCTGGCAAGCCGCAGCATGGTATCTATAAAATTTCCTCCCTTCGCCCTGCATTTGGCAAGGCCATATAGGCCGGAGGTCCTGACTACGTAATGTCTCGAACACAGGTTCCTCACGTAGTATTCACCGGAGAGCTTCGTCAGCCCGTAGGTGTTTAGTGGGTTTGGGAGGTCGCTTTCCACGTAGGGTTTGCGTTTCTTGCCGTCAAAGACGTAATCGGTGCTGATATGCACAGCCGCCGCACCGAGTTTCTCGGCGCTGCGCGCTACGTTAGCCGCACCGATGCCATTTACCTTGAATGCCTTTGCATACTCAGTCTCGCAGTCCTCCACCCTGTGGAATGCGGCGGTGTTAATGACCACGTCGGGCCTTATTTTTCCGAGCACCGAGTCGGTACTGGCGAGGTCCGTAATCTCTATATCGCGGTGGGTAAGTGAAACCGTCTCCCCGTCACGAAAGGCCGTTACCAGGTCATGTCCCAGCTGTCCGTTTGCGCCTATTATTGCCACCTTCATCTAGAACACCGACCCGATCTTCTTAAGCGTCTTCTCCATCTCGTCCAGGAGCGTCATCCACTTGATGTTATAGTAGCGGGGGTTCATGAAGTCCATATAGCCGTTCTTTTTTATCTGCACGAGCATGTTTTCTACGGAATCTCTCACGGAGACCTGGGGTGTAAAGTCCAAGACTTGTTCTATCTTCTTTGAGGAGACCCGGTAACTTCTTGTCTTCATGTTGCTGTTGTGGTCTACCTCTATTTCGGGGCTGTATTTGTCTTTCAGTGCGTCTTTTACCCCATGGGCCAGTTCGAGGATGCGGTAGTTTTTGTAGCAGAGATTGAATATTTCGCCGTTTACCTTATCCTCATCGACCTCTACCAGGCATATGAATGCCTTTGCCGCATCAGTAACGTCAACCAGCGGCCTCCACATCTCACCCCCGAAGAAAACTTTCAACTTTTTATCAACTACGGCGTCCCTAAGAAAGGTATTGACCACCAGGTCGTACCTCATCCTTGGACTGAACCCATATACCGTCCCCTGCCTCAGCACTACGGGGCAGAAGTCGTCGCCGGCCATACCCAGAAGCAGTTTTTCCGCCTTGAGCTTTGCGACGGCATATGTGGCCCTGGGCTGGACCTCCGAGGTCTCGTCCTGGAGCACGTCATCGGCGAATAGGCCCTTATCATAGAGGGAGCAACTGGAGGCAAAGACGAATCTCTTTATGCCCTTCTTCCTGCAGGCCTCGGCCAGTATCTTCGTGCCCCCGTAATTTATCTCCATATTGGCCCTGGGGTTATACTCTGCGGTGGGGTCATTGGACAACCCTCCAAGATGAATAACAGAGTCTACGCCGTCAAGCACGGACGGGTCTAAGGACCTTATATCGCCCTGCACGAGGTCTATGCCCTTACGATTGTGCACCAGACCTTTCTCACCGAAGTACAGCTTGTCCAGCACCCTTACGGCCTCACCCTTTTTAAGCAACTCACCTACCAGGACACAGCCTATGTAGCCCGCACCACCTGTTACAAGTATCATCTGCCCTTTACCTCCCACTCGTAGCCAAAGGAGTCTGGTGGGACCCTCACCTCGTCCGGGTTGCTGCGCTTATAGACCTCACTGGCCGTGCTTATGAGCTGTGTATCATCTTCAAGCGACATCCAGCCGTGATAGACACCAGGAGGCACTACCAGGACACCCGGACTTCTTTCTCCCAGGATAAAGGTGTTTATCTCTTCGTGTGTCGGGCTTTCGGGCCTGTCGTCCCTCAGTGCAAACTTCGCCGAGCCGTGGCTGATAAAGAACCAATCCCATAGTTCTTTGTGCTTGTGCCATGCCCTTATTACGCCTCTTGTGGCATTACCGACAAGGTACACCTGTCCGAATTTTGTGAAGTGCTCATCACCGGCACGCAGAATCTCAGTCAGGTAACCCCTGTCATCCACATGTGTCTCAAGCTTTACCAGTTTAACACCCTGTATCATAAGCCAAAGCCCCTTCTCTGCGATTGAGGTCAAGTTTGGTGTGCCAGTTAAACGCAAATCGTCCAGGGACATCCATAGGATTAAATCTTAATGCCTTACTTGCGTCAAGGTCAAGGAAACAATTTTTCCAGTTATCAGCAATCTCCGCAAGAAAACCTGATGCCTAGCCCTCCTTGAGCTTCCAGTCATAGGGTATGTTGTTGTCGTAAGGGTCTATTCTGTATTCATCAGGCTTCTCGTAATTATAGAGTTCGGTGGGTATATTTACAAGATAGACGGCTTCCGAGCCCACGGCCTTAAAGCCATGGGCCACCATTGGGGGTATCAGTAACATGGCAGGGTTTCGCTCTCCGATAAAGAATTCGTCAATCGCGCCATTGGTCCCGGAATCTTCTCGCATGTCGTAGAGGACGACCTTCGCCATTCCTTTCACTATGAAGAAATTATCCGTCTGTTTCTTATGATAGTGCCATCCCTTAACGACATCCGGATACCCGACGGTAAGATAAGCCTGGCCAAACTTCTGGAACTCCGGGTAATCGGAGCGCATCATCTCCATCAGGAAGCCCCTTTCATCGGGAACGACTTTAAGCTTTTTTGTAACTACGCCTTCAATCATCTTGCGGCGACCTCCGTCCTGTTATCTGTAAGCATGTATGTGGTTCAGGCCTAGTTCAAGAAACTTGCATGACAGTCCGCTTGCCCTGTATCCCCATATCTGAAGGACATCCCCTGAGGTGCCATTCAAGCACCTTCAGGTAGGCATATACCCTTGACCTTAGCCCCTTGTGGAGAAATAGTGTAAGGATAAGGCCAAGTAGAGACAAAACGAGACTTATAATAAGCCTTACCGGCTTGAGGATTTTGAGGATAAGGTACTCCGTAGCGCTCCTGTTTTTCCTGAAAAATATGTAAAGGGATCTGTAGTACTCGATAACGGAGTCGGCCCTGGACTTGCCTTTTGTCCCACCACCGCCGAAATGGTACATCTTGAGATGGGGCAGGTAAAAACACCGCCACCCGGCCTCTTTAAGGCGGAAGCATATGTCGCTGTCATCCAGATACGCAAAATAGTCCTCATCGAAGAAGCCGACCTGCCTGAAGACGTCCTGTCTCAATACCACCCCGGCACACAACACCGACTCCACTTCCAGCGGCTCCTTGTAGTCGGCGCGCTTGCTGGGGTAACTGGTTGGTAGACACATCCTAAGCAGACTCTTATTCAGGAGTTCGGTTGATAACGATGGAAAATTATCAAAGGTGTTCTGCTTTGAACCGTCCCGGTTGAGGAACTGCGGTGCCACTATGGCAACATCATGATGTTCGTTCATAAAAGACACCATTCCCTCCACCGTTCCTTCCAGGAGTACGGTATCCGTATTAAGGAGAAATACATAGGGTGTATGTATGCCGTGCAGGGCCTGGTTGTTGGCCGTGGCAAAACCGCGGTTCTCCTTGTTTCTTATGAGCCTCACCTCGGGGAACCTTTCCTCTACCATCTCAACACTGCCGTCGGTGGACCCGTTATCCACCACATAGACGTCCAACGAAAGGTTCTTGACCGTCGTATACAGGGACTCAAGACAGTCCTTCAGCAGGTTCCTGGTATTCCAGTTGACAATGACGACCGAAAGCTCTTTTTTCATGCTCAAAAGGCTTATGCAAAATGCCGTGGCAGGGGCCGCTCTCTCATTTCATCGAAGAAATTACTAGCCCAGAAGGGTGTCATAGACGGCCTCTATCTCCCGAACCTCCTTGTCCAGAGAGAACCTCTCTACTGCTGTCTGTCTTGAGGCAGCACCCATACGCCGCCTCAGGGCCTCATCGGACGCCAGTCTTATCATGGCCTCTGAGAGTTCATCCGGGGTGTCATCAATCACAAGCCCGTTTTTCCCGTGATCAACCATCTCCGGGAGCATTCCCCTCCGGGCCACTATGACAGGAAGGCCCATGGCCATTGCCTCCCTCACGGCCCTGCAGGAGCCGTCCGTTCCGGGGACAAGGAAGGTCTTTATATCCATAGAGGCCAGCATATCTACGTATTCGTCACCACGCTTGTATCCGGGAAAGGCCACCTTGCCGTTAAGGCCCATTCTTTTAGCAGGCTCCACAGCCACGGGGATCATGTTAGTCCCCCTCCCCACGATCATCGCCTTAAGATTTGGCATCTTATCGGACGCTTGACGGAACGCCTCTAAAAACACGTCAAAACGCCTGTGCCACTGGATTCTGGCTACGACGCCTACAACTACGTCTTCGGCTCCGATACCCATGGTCTCCCTGATGTGTGGCGCCGCTGCGCGGGGACTGAAATGATTCGTGTCTACTCCCACGTCTATTTTCCATACCCTGTCCCTGGAGAGGTGGAAGTTTCCCACATCCGCCTCCCTGGCCCTCTCAGATACCACTATCAGCCCAGAAGTGAGGCGTGTGACTAGAAAGCGGTTACGCATGGTCCCTTTCAGACCCTCCCCTTCATAGCTGGTGCGCACTACCGGTACGGAAGACCATGCGGCCCAGGCAGAAATCCCTGCGAGCAGGTTATCGTTAGTCATGTGGGCGTGGATAAGGTCGGGCTTCTCGGCCCGTATGAACCTTGAGATGGACCAGACGTCCCTCGAATTGTCCATGACGTTGAGGTGTTTCCTGAGCTTGAAGTTTAGTGTCTCAACCCCTAGTTCTTCCGCCCTCTCCCTGATGCCGTCGATACCTTCCCTGGGAGGCATTCCATAGGCAAATGCCGCTCTATGTCCGCGCGACTTGAGCATGTGACAAAGATTCAGCGCATGCTCGGCCGGGCCTGTCCATTTCCAGTTACTGAACAAATGCAGTATGAACATCGCTATCCTATTCCAGGGGTTCCATAAACACCGGGATTCTCTTACTGCTTTCCTTCATGATCTCCCTAAAGAACTCGGTTTTAGAACGGATATCATCAGAATTCTTGGCATACGCCTGGTAGAAGCGCATCCTGTCCGCCCAGCTTATACACCATGGGATGTAGGAGTGGAGCTGAGCAATGATTTTTATCCTGCTTCTGAAGGAACAGTTCTGGTTAAATACCAC
>JAUXLO010000072.1 GCA_030623665.1 Planctomycetota bacterium | reverse complement strand
GGGGGGAAAGGCAGTAGGCAAGGTGCCCATGTGTATCGAGTGCCACGGAATGAAGAAGGCAAACGATTACATAATGACGGAATAACCGCGGACATGAAGCAACGCCAAAGGACGCCTCCGTGTCTGAGTCAAGCGATAGCAGGGGTGTCATGCTAAGCAGGTTTTCAAGAAAGGTGGCGAATTAATGGGCAGGTTGTTTCTTGTATCTTTTCTATGAGTTCTTGCCTTTTTGGTCTCTTGAGACCTCGGAAAAACTATCCCTTATGGAGTCCAGCGACTGTGTCGCTGGGGAATTTTCCATTGACACAGTCAATGGACGCCAAAATTTTATATTTTGCAGAGGTTTCCTCTTATCCGAGTATGGCACGGGAGATGGGGAATAAAAGATAGACTTCATACCGGCCTATGCAGTTTCCCCGGACATTTTCATCATATTGCAAGGAAAGACTAACTATCACTGGGAGATTTGATTATGAAAGCAAGGTCATTGGTCATGCCAGCTCTACTTCTGGGTTTTTTCTTTGTTCTTGCCGCATCTTGCGCTAAATATGTGCCAACGGAGGTCGGTGTAGCGCCTGGTGCTCCAGCACCTGAGGCAAAGGCCCTCTGGAGTTACATTACAAAAGACTCCCCTTACACCGAGTGGCGGATGTGGCCGGATAAAAAGGCATTGTATATGGGCACGGTGCCCCATGGGGCGCTCTTGACCACCTATGTAAATGGTGGCGCCCGCAAGGCCGTAATTCAGAGTGCCGGAGTAATGCCCAATGGTGCCATCATAGTCAAAGAAAACTATAGGCCTGACAAGGAGATGGTGGCCGTAACCGTGATGTACAAGGTGGCCGGCTACAATCCTGAGGCCAACAACTGGTTCTGGGCCAAATATTCGCCGAAGGGTGATATAATGGTGGCTGGTTGTGCTCCCATGTGCATAGCGTGCCATAGCGGCAGAAAACAATTCGATTACATAATGACCAAATGATGACACTGAATCATTATGATGTAAAGGGTGTCTGCTGGTACAACTCAGGCAGTGGGACATGAGGCGAACAGGAAGGCGTTTGACAAAGAGATAGTAAGACTGTTGGAAGGTCGCTCAAGAGGCATGGACTGGTTCAACTGGCTCCTTCGCTAGGGCTGAAGCACTGCACCCGCCATGCAAAATGCCTACACCTTCATAGCCTGCCATACCGTATATGTTACCGCACCAAAGTAACCGACCCCAACGCTAAATGTGTTGACAAAAGGCCGTTTATGTTGTATTTGCATGGGACTTTTTTATAATAATTTATTTGTACTGTGTGGGGTGGCTATGTCAAGAAATACAGCTAAGAATCTCGGCACGGTTTCCATCATCGGGCCCGGCCTCATAGGCGCGTCCATAGGGCTCGGTCTAAAGAAGAACAGACTTGCCAAATCCGTTATAGGCATAGGCCACCGCCGGGTATCCCTGGCCAGGGCCCTTAAGATGGGGGCTATTGACCGGGCCACTCAGAATATAGCGAAAGGTGTTCGGGATGCCGACATAGTAATCCTGTGCACATCCGTACGGCTAATCCCCGAGATGGCCGCAGGGGCCATCCCTTCGATGAAGCGCGGGGCCGTCCTCACCGATGTGGGCAGCACAAAGGGCGAGATAGTGGCGCTTATCGAGGAGATGAAAAGGGAGGGTATAGCCTTTATCGGGGGCCATCCGGTCGCCGGCTCCGAGCAGAGGGGCGTCGCAGCGGCGAGAGGGGACCTGTTTAAGGGGTCTGTCTGCATACTGACGCCCACCGACTGTAAGGTGCAAGAACTCCGGAAGGTAAAGTCCCTGTGGCGCGGACTAGGAGCCAGGGTACGCGTTATGTCCCCAGAAGAACACGACCGGACACTCGCAGTGACAAGCCACCTGCCTCTCCTCCTGGCCGCTTCACTGGTTAAGACGGTGGGGAAGGGGAAATTACCATACTGCGGACCTGGACTCTGCGACATGACAAGAATCGCTTCAAGCGACCCTGCCCTGTGGTGTGACATATTGCTGCAAAACCGCCGGGAGGTTTTAAGTGCATTAGCCGTATTTCAAAAAGAGCTGGATTCTTTAAAATCCACCATAGACGGAAGATGGTCACGCATACTATCCTCCAGGCTCATGCGCGCCAAACGTCTGAGGGACACCATAGTAAATGGCTCTAATAAATCTTAGTTTGTAAGCTGCGTCTGGACGCACCTAAGGGCTATGTAGTTGCCCCATTTATGGGGCATGATAAGCTCGATAAAATCGAGCAACTACAAAGGTGGTAGACAACGACCTTCTCGCCCATCCGCCTTAGGCGTGACTTCGCTTCGCTCAGAATGACACATGGTATTGGAGCAACTTTTGCAAAGGTCTTTATAATATAAATAACCCCGACAATTCTTGACTATGTTGACCAGGATAGAGATATTTCAGAAACCGAACCTGCCGGACCACGTCGGTGAGCAGATTCTTGCCGAGATTCACTCACTCGGAATCAAAGGCGCGGAAGAGGTCAGGACAAAGGAGATATACCTCCTTGAGGGAACCCTGTCTGATAAAGACATAGAGATGATGTGCACGGAATTACTTGCCGACGTGATAGTCCAGGATTTTGCCTTCAACTCGCACCGCCCTCCACTGGAAGAGGTAGCCGGGCACACCGTGGAGGTTATTAGAAAACCGGGTGTTATGGACCCGGTAGAGTCTACGGCCGTCAGGGGTATAAGAGACCTCGGCCTTGAGGTCAAATCCCTGAAGAGGGCCAAACAATACAGGATTACGGGCGAATTGAGCCGAGAGGAACTGACTGCGATAGCTACCAGGATTCTCTCAAATAGCACCATTGAGGACGTGTTTATCGACTCAAAGGGGATACCTCATACCAGGCCGCCCCGTGATTATGTCTTTCGGAAGGTGACCGTTCCACTGCTTGACGCCTCATCTGAAGCGCTTCTCAGGATTAGTAAAGAGAGGCAACTGTACCTGAGTCTTGAAGAGATGAGGTCGGTTCAGGACTATTTTAGAGAGGTTGGCAGAGAGCCGACCGACGTTGAACTGGAGACCATTGCGCAGACCTGGTCTGAACACTGCATGCACAAGACCCTGCGCGGGCCAGTGGATTATAACGGCGATAAGATAGACAACCTGCTGAAAGAGACCATAATGAAGGCCACGCATGAGCTGCGTGAGCCCTGGTGCATCAGTGTATTTGAGGACAACGCTGGTATTATCGAGTTTAATGAGGATTACGGTATATGTTTTAAGGTAGAGACCCATAACCATCCATCCGCTATAGAGCCTTATGGTGGGGCAAGCACGGGTGTTGGAGGTGTTATACGGGACATACTGGGCTGCGGCCTGGGTGCAAAACCTATTATGAATACAGACGTCTTTTGTTTCGGGCCGCTAGACATGCCTTATGACCAGGTGCCCAAGGGTGCGCTGCATCCCGGACGTGTCTTTAAAGGTGTAGTTCAAGGGGTCAGGGATTACGGAAACCGAATGGGCATTCCCACGGCCAACGGTGCCATCTTCTTTGACGAAAGATATGTAGGTAATCCGCTGGTCTTCTGCGGCAACCTCGGCCTCATACCGAGGGACAGGTGCAAAAAGGGGCCACGGGCGGGAGACCTGATAGTGCTGGTAGGCGGTCGAACGGGCAGGGACGGTATACACGGCGCCACTTTCTCCTCAACAGAGCTGACAGTAGAGTCTGATTCCATCTCGAGCGGGGCCGTTCAGATAGGCAATCCCATTACGGAAAAGAAGATAACCGATTTGTTGCTGGAGGCACGCGACCAGGGCCTCTTTCGCTCTATAACCGACTGTGGCGCCGGTGGTCTGTCTTCGGCAGTAGGGGAAATGGCTAAAGACCTGGGGGCAGTTGTGGACCTGGACAAGGCCCCCATTAAGTACCGTGGGCTTTCCTACTGGGAGATATGGGTCTCAGAGGCACAGGAGAGGATGGTACTCGCCGTGCCGCCAAAGAACGCCGGGACACTCATAACACTCTTTAACTCCGAGGATGTTGAGGCCACCGTCATCGGAGAATTTTCTGATAAAAAATCTTCCGGCTATAAGAAGCTTGTCCTTAGATACGAGGGACAGGTCGTAGGGGAGCTGGACATGGAATTCCTGCACGAAGGGCTTCCTCGCATCGTGCGAAAGGCAGAGTGGGCCTCAAAACACCATCCGGAGCCTGACCTGCCCGAGAAGAAGGATTACACGGAGGACCTGTCCAAAATCCTGTCCTCCTGGAACGTCTGCAGCAAGGAATCTGTCATCAGACAGTACGACCATGAGGTGCAGGGTGGTTGTGTCCTTAAACCCCTCCAGGGCAGAAACAACGACGGACCGGGGGATGCTACTATCGTCACACCTATTCTGGGTTCGAATCGTGGCGTCATTGTCTCCTGCGGCATGAATCCGAAGTACGGGGACATAGATCCCTATCACATGGCAGCCTGTGCGATAGATGAGGCCCTGAGACAGATAATATCCGTAGGCGGTGACCTGCGAAGGACGGCGTTGCTCGACAATTTCTGCTGGGGGAATACCCGACTGCCCGACAGGCTTGGGGGGCTTGTAAGAGCGGCCCTTGCCTGTTATCATATGTCCCTTTATTTTGGGACGCCCTTTATCTCGGGAAAGGACAGCTTAAACAACGAGTTCAGTGCAGGCGGAGAAACTATCTGCATACCGCCGACATTACTCATCTCTGCTGTCTCCGTTATGGAAGACGTGCGGAAGGCGGTATCTATGGATGCGAAAACACCCGGCGACCTCATACTTATAGTCGGGTTAACCAGGCCGGAACTGGGCGGTTCACATTACTACCATATACATGGCCATGTCGGTAACGATGTCCCGCGTGTTGATACACACAGGGCAAAGAAGGCCATGGACGCCCTCTCGAAGGCATCCAAAAAGGGGCTGCTCAAGGCGTGTCATGACTGTTCGGAGGGAGGTCTGGCGGTGGCTGCAGCGGAGATGGGCTTTGCAGGCGGTCTTGGTATGGAGCTCAATATAAGGGATGTGCCGACAGATGGAGGTGAAATGAGAGAGGACGTCGTCCTTTTTTCTGAATCCGCCTCACGGTTTGTGGTGGAGGTAAGTCCTGAGAATTACAAGGCGTTCAAGCGCACGATGAAGGGTGTACCGTGCGGCCTCCTGGGCAAGGTCAGGAGGGACACGGTTTTTATCATCAAAGGTATGCGGAGAAGGGCCATAATTCATGCTGACATAAATCGGCTGAAGGATGCCTGGCAGGCGCCGCTGAAGTAGTAGTCAACGAAGGATGGGAATGAAGACACGTTTACAAGGCAACAGTGATTCAAACAGTGGAGATGAGAAATGATACAGGTAGCAACTACTAAAAAGGTTCCAAGCGACATCGAGATAGCACAGGCAGCCAAGCTCAAGCCTATTCAAGATATAGCCGCTTCCCTGGGAATACAGGAGGATGAGGTTGAATGCTTCGGGAAATACAAGGCCAAAATAAACCTGAGCATCCTTGAAAGGTTAAAAGACAAACCCGACGGGAAGTATATAGACATAACCGCTATAACCCCTACACCGCTGGGAGAAGGCAAGACCACAAGCACCGTCGGTCTGGGCATGGCCATGAACCGGATAGGCAAACAGACCGCAATAGCCATCAGACAGCCCTCATTGGGGCCTGTCTTCGGCATAAAGGGCGGTGCCGCTGGCGGCGGTTATTCTCAGATAGTGCCCATGGAGGATTTTAACCTCCACCTGACGGGTGATAACCACGCCGTTTCCATTACACACAACCTTCTCAGCGCCTTTATAGACAACCACCTCCTCCACGGCAACAAGATGGGCATAGACCCGTTCAGCATAACATGGCCCAGGGTGGTGGACATAAGCGACCGCGCCCTGAGGAACATAATAATTGGCCTCGGCGGCAAGCAGCACGGGGTGCCAAGGGAAGCGGGTTTTGACATCTGTGTTGCGTCCGAGGTGATGGCCATACTGGCCCTGGCCACCAGCCTCAAAGACCTGAGGGAAAGGCTGGGCAGAATAGTCGTTGCCAGCACCCGTGACGGCAAGCCCGTATCGGCGGAAGACCTGAAGTGTGCGGGAGCAATGGCCGTCTTGATGAAGGATGCACTTAAACCCAACCTGCTCCAGACCCTGGAGAACACGCCCGCATTCGTGCACAGCGGCCCCTTCGGCAACATCGCCCACGGTAACAGCTCCATCGTGGCCGACCAGGTGGCGCTCAAGTGCGCCGACTATGTGGTGACCGAGAGCGGATTCGGCGCCGACCTCGGTGCAGAAAAGTTTATGAACATAAAGTGCCGCTATTCCGGTCTTATACCAAGTGCCGTCGTCATTGTGGCCACCATCCGTGCCCTGAAGATGCACGGCGGGGTGGGCAAGATAGTGGCCGGGAAGCCCCTGCCCGACGAACTCATGAGGGAAAACGTGACTGCAGTCGAAAAGGGCTGTGAGAATCTGGTCAAGATGATTGAGAACATGAAGCTCTTCGGCATACCGTCTGTAGTCGCAATAAACGCCTTCCACACGGACACGAAGGCAGAGATAGAGGCCATAAAGGCCATCGCAAGGGAGTACGGGGCCGAGGACGCCGTTGAGTCCAATCACTGGTCGGAGGGCGGCGCAGGCGCCGAAGAGTTGGCGAAGGCCGTAGTCGCTGCGGCGGAAAAACCCTCTAACTTCAAATTCCTCTATCCGCTGGAGGCGGGCATAGAGGAGAAGATGGAGACCATCGCAACCCAGATCTACGGCGCTGACGGCATAGACGTCATGCCCAAGGCTAAGAAGAAGATAAAGCAGTTTAATAAGTGGGGACCAAAGTACACACATCTGCCCGTCTGCATGGCAAAGACACACTTGTCGCTGTCTCACAACCCTGCACTGCTGGGGAGACCTAGGCATTTCCGCGTACCGGTCCGCGACATAAAGGCCTCTGTGGGCGCTGGATTCCTTTACGCACTGCTTGGCGACATGAGGACCATGCCGGGTCTTCCGTCCAAACCCGCTGGCGAGAACGTGGACATAGACCTGAAGACGGGTAAGATAACCGGCCTGTTCTAGCCCGTTTCGTACGGCCAACTACGTATCGTTGATTAATCGCAGGGGCTGGTTTACCCCGCCCCTACGTCTCCACCCAAAACCCCGATGGCGTTCGTTCCTTACCGTGAGATGAGTCCACGGTCGACCAGAAATTCGTTTACAAGTGCCCTGTTGGCGTGATATACTCCTTTTTTGTCAGGTGCCCAAAAAGGGCCGTCAGAAAAGGTCTTACGTCGCATGCCAAAGGTAAAGGCCCTGGTTCTTCGCACGGCCGGGACTAATTGTGATTTGGAGACGGAGTATGCCTTTAAAAAGGCCGGGGCCGAGGCACATCGTGTCCATATAAACAGGGTCTTGGAGAAGAAGGCCCAGATACTTCGTGGTTACCATATCTTAGTCCTGCCGGGCGGGTTTACCTACGGTGATGACATAGCAGCGGGTAAAATATTGGCTAACCTCCTGCGATTCCACCTGGAAGAGGATATAAAGAAATTTCTACAGGACGGGAAACTCATCATCGGAATCTGCAACGGCTTTCAGGCCCTTGTGAAGAGCCGCCTCCTGCCTGCCCTGGATAATGGTGGCAGTACACAGGAGGCAACCCTTACGTTCAACGATTCAAACCGGTTTGAGGCACGATGGACATACCTCAAGGCATCTTCCGGGAAATCGGTATATGTAGACGAGGGACAGCTGCTTTATATGCCGGTTGCACATGGAGAGGGCAAATTTGTGGCCAGGGACGACGAAGTGCTGCACAGGTTGAGGGATTCTTCTCAAATAATCTTTAAGTATGTGAATGAAAGAGGGGAAGGTGCAGGATACCCTTATAACCCCAACGGGTCTGTGGACGGTATAGCAGGGGTATGCGACCCTACGGGGCGTATCCTCGGGATGATGCCCCACCCTGAGCGATACGTGGAACCCATGCAGCATCCCCACTGGCAGAGGGAAGACATCGGTATAGACACGGAACCCCACGGGGTGCAGATATTCAGGAACGCAGTAAAATACGTCGAGAAAAATCTTCTATGAGGAACAGCAGACACCGATGAAGAGAGAAATACTAACTGAAGAGCCACCCATAGACCTGAAGACACTCGAACAGGAAATCGCCGATTTCGACCATAAACTCACGTCCGGAGACCTCATACCCCTCCTGCAAAAGACGCAGGATGCCTACGGATATCTCCCCAGGGCTGCCCTGGAACTTGTATCCAGAGAGACTTCTATCTCGTTAGCCAAGATCTTTGGAGTAGGTACCTTCTACACCCAGTTCTCCTTCATACCCAAGGGCAAGTATACCATCAGGGTCTGTAACGGGACGGCCTGCCACGTGAGGGGTGCTACCCAGGTGATGGAGGAACTGGAGCGCAGCCTTGACATAAGGGAAGGCGAGACCACCAAAGACCTGAAGTTCACCTTGCAGTCCGTGACCTGTCTCGGCACCTGTGCCTTAGGCCCAATAGTGGTGGTGGGTAGCAGTGTAAAGTCCGGTGGGTCGTGTTGTGATTCCCCCCTTGGGCAGAAGTTGGCCCTGGGCGACAAGTTCTATGGACAGATAACGCCTGAAAAAGTGGGAGAGATTCTGGAACGTTATGAAGAGGTATAACCCGTG
>JAUXLO010000020.1 GCA_030623665.1 Planctomycetota bacterium | reverse complement strand
AGGAGAAAGAGCTTTTTGCGGAAGGTGCAGGAGTATTTTAAGTAATGGCGAAAGAAAAAAAAGAAAAGGAAAAGAAGACCGCTGAGACAGAGGAAGGTGCGGCCGAATTAGCACCTCAGCCGACAGAGGAGGCTACTATCGAGACTGAGGTGAAGAAATTCATTGATGATTCCTCTCACGATAGAGTCTACAGTTCGTCAACCCTTATTCAAGTCTTCAGTTCCCGCTTCCCACAAGAGCCTGTTGAGAAGGTGATTGAAGCTCTCTGGAATTTAAGGGGTGGAGGTTATGTAATCCATCGGCACTGGTTTAAGCGCACCGATGATAGTTATAGTATTCCTAAAGAACAGGTAATCTATAAAGATATTAAGGAGTTTAAAGAAGAGGTCCTAGCAGGTAAACAATTCCAAGTCCTTAGCCCTAAGGCGGGAGAACTTCTTAAAAAGGCTGGAGATAGAGATGAGTACCTAAACTTGCTCCTCAGGACAAAGGCAGACTTTCAGAACTATCAGAAGAGGATGAAGAAAGATATTGACGCACTCAACCGCCTGGCGGTTCAAGATGTTATGCATGCCATTCTGCCTGTTTTGGACAATCTTTCCAGGGCCGTGAGTTCTGTAAGAAAGTCTGACGACACCCAGTCCTTGGAGAAATTTCTTCACGGCGTAGAGCTCATTCAGGACCAATTCCTCAAGGCCCTTGATGCCATCGGGGTTAAGCCCATACACGGACAGGAGGGCCAGGCATTTAACCCTGAATTGCATGAGGCCGTTATGGAAGAGGAAAACGACGAATTTCCCCACCACACCGTCCTCGAAGAGGTAGAGCAGGGCTTCTTTTTGCATGACAAGGTTCTAAGGCCCGTAAAGGTCAGGGTCTCTAAGAAGACTGTTGCCGGGACCGAGAAAGGTAAAGCGGAATGTACGGTGGAAGGAGAGGAAGACAGGTCCACAAAAGAGGCCGGCAGGGGTCCTGATAGTTCTCCAAAATCACCTTCCGAAGGTTCCCGGGAGGGCGTAGATACAGACCCCACAGCAGGTGAAGAAGAGCCCATTGTGTGAGGTACTATGTCCAAGATAGATTGCCGGTGCTGTGGCAGGAAATTGGTCTATAAGTCAACAAGTGACCTCCCTTTCTTCCCCTTTTGCTCTGAGCGTTGTAAGCTCATAGACCTGGGTAAGTGGGTCGAGGAGGAGCATAGGATAGAGGAACCTCTCACGCCGGATAGGGTGGATGAGACAGACGAGCCGAAGGGCGAGTCAGAGACTTAGGGCTTCACTACGGTCGGCCGATAAAGTGCTAATCGTTTGCAGGGCCAACTTGCAGACCCGCCTTCCAGATTAACCGGCGGACTTCCAGCCTATGGTCGCCCTTTATTTCTCTGGCAGGTTCGTTCAGCGAATGGCGCGAGACGGGCCCTGTCCCTGCGTCACTTTTTCATGAATCCCTGTTCTCTATCCAACAGAATCTCCTTGCTTTTTTCAGGCTTTCTGGTATTTTTTCCGTCTAAGTCGAGCATGCGCTTTCTATAAAAGGGTCCAAAGGGAGAAAGATGTTAGAAAGAAAAGAGAACTGGCAAGATATGTCTTACGCCTTCTGGGCGGCTTTTGACGTAAAGAGGGTTTTTCTGGGCTTTGTTGGCGTGCTGGCAAGTGTGCTCTGGACGTGCGGTATATTGTGGCCTTTCTCGGTATTGAAGTTTATTGAGGTAAGCCCTTCCATAGTATTTGCAAGCTTTCTAATGCCTCCAATGGAAGGGGCGTCTAATACCCTTTCTATTTTTACCGGGGCCGTTACCTCAGGGAGCTGGAAGGTCTATTTGCCGCTTGCCCTCATAGTATTTGGCCTTCTTGGCATATGGTCCATTGTGGGGGGAGCTATTACCAGGATAGCCTCACTGGAATATGCCAGGGGTGCCAAAGTGGGGCTAGTGGATTCGGTCAAATACTCGACAAAAAAGTTCTGGTCTTATTTCTGGGGACCGATGGCCCCGTTGGTCGGTGTGCTGTTTTTTGTGCTTCTTAATGCGGCTGGCGGGATTATCGGGCAGATTAAGTTTTTAGAGGTGTTTATAGCCCTTGGCTTTCCGATAATTCTTGTATTTAGTTTTTTAATATTGTTTGTGGGTATAATCGGTGCCGTTGGTTCAGGGCTCATGTTTCCCACGATTAGTGCTGAAGGCTCCGATGCCTTTGACGCAATGAGCAGGGCATATTCCTATGTGTTATCCAGGCCTCTTGGATTTATCGTCTATTGCGCCTCTGCCGCTGTCTATGGGGCCGTGTGCTTGTTTATAGTTATCACGGGGGTTAGTCTCCTGATAAATACGAGTTTTGTTACGGTAGGCATGGGTATGGGGGAAAAACTCCAGGGTATTGTGACGGCCGTTGGCCTTTTCACACACCCATCCAGCCTTTCGGCGGATGATAGCTTTGTTGTGCAGGGAAAGGTTTTTCTTGGCTCACTGGGTTCAAAGACGCTGGTCTTTACCGCAATAGTCCTGATTTTTTATATATTTTTGATCAAGGCGGTTGTCTGGGCCGTGGGGGCTGCCTTTATAGGCTCCGCCCAGAGTGTGCTTTATTTGTTGATGCGTAAGGACGTTGACGGTACTGAGGTGGAAGACGTTTACACGGAGGAAAGAGAAACAGATTTTGTAATACCCCCGCAGCAACCGCCGGAGTCACCGCCTGAACCCGCACCTCCGGAGGAACCGAAGGAACAGGAAAAACCATCGCCAGAGGGTGAGACAGAGCCCTCTTGATTGCCGCCCCGTTTGCGCCTCTCACATCATACCACGACCTGATGTCCGTTATTATCTTCGGCCCGTAACAGCACTCCTACAGGAAATTCGCCAGGATACTTTATTTGTAAGTCTTACAGATTTCATTTGCAAGGCGGTTGGGCCAAAATATATAGTCTCCTTGCCTTATCCAGCTTCTTCTCTGTACTACTGGGAGTGGCTAAGTCAAAGGCTGAGCCGCTTCTCTCCTTAATTCCACTTCCATACAACCCTTCTTTATTTCAAAGGCCTTCAGGTTTACGTCCTTGGGCATGTTGGAGAGATCGAGGGATATCGTCCTGCTGGAGTTATCATAGTCGAGGCATTCTATTCGGTCGCATGTCCCCTCAATGTCCAGGAAATTCTTCAAGGCGGGGCCCTTCTCCTGGCGAAGGTATGCTATCCTGCCGGATGGGTCCACTGCCGACGTGCATACAAAGGTCAGGCCGAAGATGGAGTAGCTTGCGTGTATGTTTAAAAAACCCTGTTCCAGTTCTATCTTAGCGGATATATCCGGGTGGTACATCTCCAGATACTCGGCGAAGTCTTTTTCGGTGAATATTACCGGGCCGCTGGTTAGTCCCTTAACTGCGCCGGCTGCCTCTTTCGAGCCGTTACAAGCCTTTAATAACTTGTCTACCCAAAGGGCTATCTTGCTCTCTGCCACTTTTCCTGCCTCTTCAGGGGTGGGATAAAACCCTCCCCAGCACATAAACCAAATGACCTGTTGTCATACAGTTCTTGAGGTGCACGTAGTATCTAAGCTCCCGTATTGTAAATTGTTATGTACACAGTAGTCAAGAGAAAATCCAGTTGCAGTCGTATCGTCTTTTAGGGATGAAGGGCCGGCATACACCCCCTCTTGTCTGAGAGGGCCGTGCATGTAAATTCCTATCCTCTCGTCAATGTTGGGGTATAATATGCGCATGATTATGGGCAATATCGAGGCCGGTAAGGCGGGCGTCAAGGAGGGGCTGGAGCAGGACCGTGCACGTACGGGACTGCCTGTTGTGGCTATAGTCGGCAGACCAAACGTGGGGAAGTCGTCCGTCTTTAACCGTTTGGCAGGGCGTCGCATAGCGATTGTGGACCCTACCAGCGGCGTTACCAGAGACAGGGTGTCGGCAGATGTGGTGCATGGCGGCAAGAGGTTTGAGCTTATGGATACCGGGGGCATAGGTATCCAGGACGTGGAAGAGATGGCTCGTCACGTGGAGGAGCAGATAGAGATTGCGTTGGAGAAGGCAAGCGTTTTGGTGTTTGTGGTGGACGTGCGCGATGGGATTGTGCCACTTGACGAGACGGTGGCGGAGAGGCTTCGCCACGTCCATAAGCCCATCTTGCTGGTGGCAAACAAGGTGGACGACCCGGGTCTTATCTCTCTCAAGGGCGAGTTCTTTAAGCTGGGTTTTGGAGAGCCGCTGCCGTTTTCAGCCAAGCAGGGCCTGGGGAGGACGGAGCTTCTGGGAGAGATTGCGGCCCTGGTCCCCTTTGGGGCAGAGGCCCCGGAGCAGCCGCAGATGAGACTTGCGGTGGTAGGCAGGCGAAACACCGGAAAGTCTACCCTGATAAATACCCTCGCACAGGAGGAAAGGATGATTGTCAGTGAGATACCCGGCACCACCCGCGACTCGGTGGATGTCAGATTCGAGTTAAACGGCAAGGTCTTTGTGGCCATTGACACCGCAGGGGTGAGGAAGCAGCGACGGGTGGAGGGGACAGTGGAGTTTTACGGCCTTGTCAGGGCCAAGAGTTCGGTCAGAAGGGCCAATGTGGTGCTATTCTTGTTAGACGCCACGACGGAGATCTCACAGGTGGACAAGAAGCTGTGCGCCTATGTTGTCGAGCAGTTCAGGCCCTGTATTATTGTGGTAAATAAATGGGACCTCGCGGGGGATACCGGGACCGCAGAGTTTGCGAAATACGTCCGCGACAGGCTCCCGGGTCTCTCCTATGCCCCCATCTCTTTTATCAGCGCAGAGAATGCAGAGAATGTGGCAGATACTGTGGGACTGGCCGGGGAGCTCTACCGGCAGACGAGCACGAGGGTCGGCACCTCGGAGTTGAATAAAATCCTGGGCGGTGCCCTGGAGGAGCGTCCCTCAAGGAGAAAGCGGGGCCGGGGGGGCAAGCTGTTCTTTGCTACGCAGGTAACGGTCGCACCACCGACCTTTGTGTTGTTTGTCAATGACCCCTCCCTTTTTGACGCCTCATATGAGCGCTATATTGCCAACAGGCTGCGCAAGGAATTTCCCTTCGCCGAGGTGCCCCTCAGATTCTTCTTCAGGGAGAGGAGGAGGTAGTTCATGGTCCCAATTGTCAGTTTTGTCTTAGCCTTGTCTGTTATAAGTACTTTGCAGGCACATGCCGCTCAGGGTGAGAAGGGGATACTGGTCCTGGCGCACGGCAGTAAGATTGCCTTGTGGAACGAGCAGGTCAGGGATGCGGTAAGGCCGCTGGAAGGGGACTACAATATTGACATCGCCTTTGGCATGGCGGACCAGGCGTCTATACAGGAGGCGGTGACCAGGCTCGAGAACAGAGGCGTAGGGCTTATAATAACCGTGCCGCTCTTTATATCGTCTCACAGCCCCATCATTTATAATACCAGACGCCTGCTGGGTCTTGACCCTGACCACCCCCGGAGACAAATAAAGGGTGACGTCAATTTTGTAATGACCGGAGCGCTGGACGCATCACCCCTGGTCTCTGAGATCGTCCTTGAGAGGGCCAGAGAACTCAGTGAAGAGCCGCCGGATGAGGTGGTGGTGCTGGTGGGTCACGGCCCAAACGAGCCGGAGTTTAATGAGTTGTGGCTCAGGGATATGGAGCAGGTCGGCCGGTTTGTAAAGGAGGCGGGTGGTTTTAGGGACGTCCTGGTTGCCACGGTGCGTGACGATGCCCCCAGGGAGGTCCAGGAGGAGGCCACCAGGGCCCTGAGGGAGATGGTGGAGAAGTCAGGCGCAGATTCGCGCGTACTTGTGATACCCTATGTCCTGGCAAGCGGCGGCATCGAGGAGGGTATAAAGGAGAGGTTAGAGGGGCTTGAGTTCCGGTTCGGAAGTCCGCTCCTGCCCCACCCGAATATCACAGGCTGGATAGAGGGGCAGGCGGCACCCTATCTCCGTTAATTCTTAGACCCCAGCAAAAGCAGGGGCGCGATATGTTGTACCCCTACAGCCAAGTTGCAACATCATGCCTCATATGCTCAGCATCCTGCGCGTTACCTCGAAGTATATGAGCAGCCCCGAGAGGTCGAGGAGCGTGGCTATGAGGGGAGACGACACCGTTGCAGGGTCCCACCCCAAGCGGCTGAATATCAGGGGTATTATGGCGCCCAGGATATTCCCCAGCAGGACGACCATAAGGAGTGCCAGGCCCACCGCAATCCCCGTGGTCTGATCTCCGAGTGACTGATATACCTTGACATAGGCCACACTTCCCAGTATTACCCCCAGGGTGGTCCCAATCCACAACTCCCGGCGTATGATCATCCACCACTCTCCAAGCCCCACCTCGCCTATGGCCAGGGCGCGGATTACCAGCGTGGAGGACTGGGCACCCGTGTTGCCGCCGGAGCTGGTGAGCATGGGGATAAAATAGGCGAGGGCCACAAGGGACGTCAGGGAGGTGGTATAGTTCTCTATCAGGTCGCTGGTAAGTGTCTCGGCGAGTATGAGTATGACGAGCCATGTGGCGCGCTTCCTCACCACCTTCAGGAAATCGGCCTTGAAATACTCTTCTTCCGGCAGGCGAACGGCGGCCATCTTTTCCATATCCTCGGTGGCCTCTTCCTCAAAGATGTCTATTACGTCGTCAACGGTGACTATGCCTACCAGCCGGTCCTCCTGATCGACCACCGGCACGGCCAAGAGGTCGTACTTCTGTATCATCTTTGCCGCTATCTCCTGGTCATCAGTGGTCTTTACGCGGGTGACAAGGGTATTCATTATGTCGCCGATCTTCTTGGAAGGTTGTGCGAGTATTATATCCCTGAGGGAGACTACGCCTATGAGCTTTCTGGTCTTGTCTATGACGTAGCAGATGTATATGGTCTCTTTATCGAGACCCGTTTCCCTTATATGCTCGATGGCCCCGGCGGCGGTTCTATCTGCCCTGAGCGCCATGTAATCGGTTGTGATAAGCCTGCCTGCGGAGTTGTCGGGGTAGTTGAGTATAAGGTTTGTGATCTCCTTTTCGTCGTGGGGCAGTAACGCCAGTAGTCTCTTGACCACATCGGCGGGGAGCTCTTCCAGGAACTGGGCCCTGTCGTCTGAGTCCATTTCCAGGAGGATCTCCTTGACCTTCTGTTCTGTAAACAGCTTTAAGAGTTCCTCTTGTTCTTCGGGCTCGAAGAGGGAGAATACCCAGGCGAGCTTTGCCTTGTCTAAGACCCTGAATGCCAGGACCCTGTCGGCGGAGGGCAGGTCTCTGAGGATGTCTACAATATCAGCGGGGTGCAGCCTGCGGAGGAATTCTCCTAGCTCTTTAAGTGACCGCTGTTCAATAAGTTCCGTAATTTCTGGGAGGAATATCTTGTGCCACTGCATCTTGCTTCCTTTCCGGGTAAGAGTACGCTGCGATTTTAGGGTGTATTGTAAAAGAAAAGACCAACCAGCTTGCCAAGGTGGGCGGTAATGGGAGGATTAGTTCCTTAGAACCGGAATTCTACGTTCTCTCTGCGCCTATGAGTTCAGCTATTTTCAAGAACACCTTGCCGATGGTGTGACGCTCCATGACGATGGCCTTGTAATCACATACCTCATCACAGCAGAAGCACCCGATGCACTTCTCTTTGTCTACGCGAGCGGTATCATTGTTTCCGGTTGGCGTTATGGCCTGGACGGGACAGTTCTTGATACAGGCGTAACATTTCGTGCAGTTGGGTGCATAGACGGTGGAATATGAGTCACAAGAAACGTCCATCATCTTTGCAAAGAGGAATCCCGGTAAGAGGTTAACGGCGAAATCCTTCGCAATGTTGCCAGGTTTCTTGAAATCAGGTATAGAAACGTCGCTAATCCGCTCACCTTTTATATCGATTTTATTCAGGTCGGCTGTCCCCAGGCCCCGATCTTGTGCATATCTGATAGTGGGTATGCCGAGGGGCTCGTATCCAATTATGCTTGACGCTACGGCATCCAGGGCAACCCCGTTGTTACTGGCGATGATGAGGCCGACCTTTCTAGGGTCGCCTGCATTGGGCCCGTTACCCTCCATGCCCACAACGGCGTCCATCAGGGTGAGGTGGGGCCTGACCTCTTCATAGATGTCTATCAGGGCATGGGCAAAGTTGCTTGGCTTGGGCGCCTGGACGTGGACATTCTTCTTTCCTTTGGCAGGTATGACGCCAAGGGTATTCTTTAACGCGCCCGTGTACTTTGTGAGTCCATGTGTCTTTAGCTTTGGGACAGAGACTATCAGGTCTACGTCCTTTACCGTCCTTGCCATGCGGAAGGTCGGAAGGGTTGCGCCGTTGCTCTTTTTGACCTCGATATGCTTATCCTGGTCGAAGTTGATCCACTTGGCCCCTGTGTTCTCGGCCACCTTATCTAGCCTTGTAACCTTGAAGGCCTTGTTGGTGGAGCCGGTTCTGAGGCTGCCGCAGGAGTCACCGATGTAAACCTCGGCGCCAACGTCTTTTTGGAAGAAATCGACCAACGCCCTTACTACTGCGGGATGCGTGTTTACTGCGTACTCAGGCCCCAGAGAGGAAGAGAGAAGATTCAATTTAAGCAGCACCTTCTTCTTCTGGCCTACCAGTTTATGGATGCCGTTTACCTGCTCCAGGGTCTCCTTTACGGCCGTGTAGACCCGGGGCACATTGTAATCGTTGCAGCGGGCTATGGATACGGTTGGTGCTGTAGGCATAATATATTCCTTGAGTTACAGATTAGTGATTATACTTCTCAATCTGCTGAAAGGCAAGGGAAAGGTCAGCCAGCCCCGTCGTTGTCATTAAAGAGGTCTGGAAAACTGTTAGTCTCCTCGGCGCTTTGCATGGCTGCTTTATAGCGTTCCCTTTCGGTGATGTTATTACCGAAGAGGTGGTTTCTCAATCTGTCCAGGGGCCTCCAGAAGTAGTTTACCATGAGGTAAACCAGGGGGTGATTCCTTCTGTATGTCTTGGTGGCCAGCATATTATCTCCGTAGAGCGTGTTGTATTTCCACCGCAGGAATTGTATCTCGTCGGGAGAAAGATGGTTAGTCTTTATATTGGCCCAGAAGGTGTTGTATCTCCTATAGTTATGTTCATTGGTTATAAGGCCCATTTGGAGCATCTCGTCCCTTATAGGGGTCTTGGGGTAGGGGGTAAGTATCTGATCTGCGTAGAAATCTATATCAAGCTCCTTGAGGAAGCGGTAGTTGTTGGCAATGGCCTCTTCCTTATCATCTGGGTTGCCCAGGATGATGCCGCCGGTCACCATGATATCGTTATCGTGCAGCTTCTTCACGGCCAGTCGGGTGCTTTTGATGATGTTGCCCTTCTTGAGCCTTCGCAGGTTCTCTTCCGAGACGTTCTCTATCCCCAGGAAGACTATCTTAAACCCGGCCCGTGCCATCTTTTCGACGAGTTTATCAGAGGAGGCTATACCCGAGCTGGAGGCCTGTACTATGTAGTTTATGTCGTTGTGTCCGGCATCTGATATGGCATCGCATAACTCCTCAAACCTCTTGATATCGAGACAGATGTTATCGTCTGAGAAGATAATGTAACCGGTGCCCAGCTTCTTGCAGTTTCCGATATCTTCTACGACACGCGGTATGCTGTAGGTCCTAAAACTTTTTCCGTACATCTTCTCCATACAGCAGAAATTGCAGGGCATGGTGCAGCCCCTGGACGTCTCTACTATGTCGAGTATGTGGCCGTTGAAGTTGTTACCAGGCCAAAGTCTCTTTGTCCTGTCAGGAAGTTTCAGCTTATCCAGGTCTTCCGGCGGCCTGTGGGTGTTGTGGGTGAACCCGTTGCCGTTACGGTAAGAGAGGCCACGTACGGAGTCAAGGCTCCGCTTGCCCTGGAGCGCATCCATTAGCTCGGCGAACGTAGACTCTCCTTCACCTCTTACAACGTAGTCAAATGGTTTACTCTCGTCGGACGTACATAGCTCGTTGTGGAGCAGGGTGGCGTGGTAACCACCCAACACGATTGTGGTTTCTTTTCTTATGTCTTTTATCAGGGCTGCTATCCTCTTTGCCGTGTCAAATTGGAAGCTCATGGCGCTTGTGCCCACCACGTCGGGTTTGTAGTCGTTTATTAATTCTGTAATGGTCCGCTTTATTGTATCTCTGTTTAGCAGCAGGTCGCCGATGCGGACCTCATGGCCCTCGAGGTTGCCGGCCAGAGAGGGCATGGCCAGGTTGGGGGGTCTCCAACGCTTCAGGTTGAAAAGCGGCGTACAGTCGGGCATTGAGAGTAATAGTATCTTCATCCTAGTGTGCCAACGTGTTTAATTCTGGGAAATCGTTCAGGCTGTTAAATTGCTGCATTCGGTCCTCGAATACCTCCCGTTCTGTTTTGCCGAAGGCCCTTACCGCGTCCTTCATTCTATAGTACGGCCTGAGCGCAAAGACCCTGAGCAGGTCTACCAGCGGGAACCTGTACTTGAATACGGGCGTGGTTTTATAGAAGGTTGAATATTTTCGCCGGTATTTCCATTTTAGAAACTGCAGTTCCTCGGAGCTGAGGTGTTTTGTGCGGACGTTGGCCCAGAAGCCGTTATACTTGCGATAGTCATGGGGATTGGTAATCAAGTTTTCTTTTAGGAGCTCTTCCCTCATACCGGTCTTTGGGTATGGAGTGATTACCTGGTCGGCGAAGAAGTCGATATCGTTTTTGTCAAAGAACTCGTAGTTTTGGGCAATGTCTTCTTCCCCGTCCTCGGCGTGTCCGAGGATCATACCACCTACTATCAATATATTATACTTGTGCAGGTACTCAATAGCTTGTTTTGTTTTA
Source organism: Planctomycetota bacterium (assembly GCA_030623665.1). Taxonomy (GTDB): domain Bacteria; phylum Planctomycetota; class Brocadiia; order Brocadiales; family Bathyanammoxibiaceae; genus Bathyanammoxibius. The sequence goes on along the minus strand of JAUXLO010000020.1, from coordinate 1,911 downwards.
TCTAATATGTTACCTTTTTTCATCAATTTCAGGTTGCGCTCCGAGACGTTTTCTATACCCAGGAAGACGATCTCAAAGCCGGCCCGGGCCATTTTTTCTATAAGCCTGGCGGAGGATGACATTCCCGTGCTGCTTGCCTGCACTACGTAGGCGATGTCGTTGTGTCCGGCGCGAATAATTGCATCGCACAGTTCCTCTAACCTTTTTAGGTTCAGGCAGATGTTGTCGTCTGCAATGGCCACGTATCTTGCCCCCTGTTTCTTTGCGTTGGCTATATCCTCGATGACCCGCTCTATGGCATACATCCTGAAGCTCCTGCCGTACATCTGGTTCATACTGCAGAAGTTGCATGGCATCGTGCAGCCGCGCGAGGTCTCGATAATGTCCAGTTGTCTTGCGCTGAAGAGGTAGCCTCTCAATACCCTGTTAGTCCTGTTGGGAACGGCTATATTTGAAAGGTCCTCCAGGGGTCGTGGGGGATTATGGACGAACGTACCCATGTGGCGGAAGGACAGGCCCTTGACGTCTTCGTAGGGTGCCTTACCCTCTATTGCCCGGAGTAGTTCGCCGAAGCTCAGGTCGCCTTCGCCGCGCAGGATAAAATCGAATGGTTCAGCCTCGCCCGTATCCACAATTTCTTCATACATAAGGGTCGCATGATAACCGCCCAGAACGGTCTTAATGTCCTTGTTAATCTTTTTGATAAGGGCGGCAATGCACCTGGCCGTGTGGAATTGGAAGCTCATTGCGCTGAGGCCGACTACGTCCGGCTTGTAATCATTAAGCAGGCCCTCTATGGTCTCTTTCAACCGGTTCCTTGCCAGGATGAGGTCGGCTATGTGGACCTCGTGACCCTTTATGTTGCCGGTGATAGAAGAAAGCGCCAGATTAGGCGCTTGCCATGACCTCATAAACTCGGGTGCCATGTCCGGCATGGAGAAGAGCAGTATCCTCACGTGTTATCCCTTTTGTTAGTCTGCGTAAGGGCTATAAGATTTTACTTTTTTGGCCCCTGTCAGGGAAGGCCCTGTACCTACAGGGGCTCAATTACTTCCACTCCATCTGGTATTTCGAACTGGAAGATGTCATCGTCCAGCGGTTCGTTTATCTTAATCTCCCAAAGCTCAATACGGTTTATTACCTCACCCTCGCTTTCATAGAGTTCCATCCGTACGGGCAGCCAGATGCCGTCGTCTACCCACAGTATTATCTCATTATACTGGGGCATTTCAACGGCTGAAGGTCTGGGGGTCAACTTCAATATATATATACCTGTGTCATTTTCTTCCGACCCTTCTGCGTCAGGGTCGGATACAATTTCTATAGAGTAATTCTTCTTGGCTTTTTCCACAGAGCCTTCGTAACCGAATTCGAAGAAGTTCAGCTCTGTTGTATCACCCTCGGCGAGCTTATATTTCTCGACCTGTTTTTCCTCGGGTTTATAGATCCAGAAATATTCTCCATTGGAGATGTCTATCTCGTTTCTTGGTGGTTCAAACTCAAGCCGTAGTTTCTTGGGTTTCTTATAGCGCAATGTCCCCTCGGAGACGTCCTCCTCATCCAGCAGAAAGATGGTCCTGGTATAGGTAATGTCTGCCTGTATGGACTCGAAATCCATGCTTGCAGCGTCCATGTTGTCCAGCACTGCCTCCAGGTCTAGCCTCTCGTTGGCGCAGAGTGAAAGGCCGCTTACGTTGAAAGACACCGTTAATATTATTATGAAAAGTGTGATATGCAGTACCCTGCGCATGTATTTTTATCGTTCTTTGTTTGAGTTGTTTGTGATATCTATGAGTTCGGACAGCTTGCCCAGACGGTAGTCGGCGCTTTGCTCCACCACCCCCAGTTTGCGACCCTCACACAATAGGGCGGTCTTTGTCCCTGCTGCCTTGCCTGCAAAGATGTCAAAGT
>JAUXLO010000003.1 GCA_030623665.1 Planctomycetota bacterium | reverse complement strand
TGTCGTTCTTGTGTCCTGCGTGGTCTATGCGGCCGCCCTCTGTCATAAGAAAGAACCCGTCGGGGTTCTTAGACAGCATCTCCAGCGCCTTCAGGGACATATCGATTAAAGATGGTTCGTCCAGTCTCCTGTCCTTTGCGAAGGACATGTGGCCCGTATCAAAGAGCCCCAACAGTTTATCGGTCTTTGCAGTATCCAGCCGTTCCAGTTCCTCTTTCGTATAGACCACATCATAGCCCGCGTCCCTCGCCTCTTTAAGGAGTAAGTTGGTCCAGACCCGTAGACCCCCGCCCATGATCACGTCCGGGCGGGAGTGGTGCAGATAGTCCTCTGCAATGGCCCTTGCATTCTCACGTGAGACCTCATGTGCTGCGAATGCGGCAGGGGTGGCGTGGGTGACCTCGGCGGTGGTTACCAGTCCTGTTGACTTACCCGCATCCCTGGCCATTTCAAGGATGGTCTTATATTCTTCGCCCTGCTCGGACTGTCCTATGACGCCCCGCTTTGTCTTACGTCCCGTGGACATAGCGGTGGCGGCCGCCGCAGAGTCGGTTATCAGGCTGTACCGGGAGAAGGTAGAGACGTAGCCTGAGTGTTCGAGTTTATCTATATGAAGCTCACCCCCCGGTCCGTGGACGAAGCTCCTTGCCGCTGCCACCTGCGCCCACCCCATACCGTCGCCTATAAACAGTATGACGTTCTTCGCACCGTTGTCGTCAGCGTCGGCCAGGGTCTGAACGGGTAGAAATAAGAGCGCCAATATCAGACAGGTAATCAATCGGTAGCATATGATCATAGTCACGGTCGCGCCACGCCGCAGGTTCATCTTATAGAAGACGCCATGCCGGGGACGGGACAAAAGACCCTGCCACTCCGGCTTTCGAGGCCTATGCAAGATACTCATCTATCCCCTTGGGTGGAACTTTTTGTGGATATGTTTCAGGTGCTGACGTTCTATGTGGGTGTACGTCTGGGTAGTGGCGATGTTGGCGTGGCCCAGCATCTCCTGTACGCTTCGGAGGTCGGCGCCGCGCTCTAACAGGTGCGTGGCAAACGAGTGCCTGAGTCCGTGGGGCGAGATCTCCTTTATACCGGCCCTCTTCGCATGGGCCTTTACTATCCGCCACACATCCTCTCTCCTCAACGGTCTTCCTGCCCTGGTCAGGAATACGGCCTCACGCCCGGCCTTGTTCAACCCAGGTCTCGACTCACTGAAATAACGGTCCAACACCCCGCATGCCTTTGTGCCCAGTGGCACGATGCGCTCCTTATTGCCCTTACCGTGGCACCTGACATACCCGTCTTCTATATTTACATCCCCCATACTAAGGGATGTCACCTCAGAGGCCCTGGCCCCCGTGGCATACAGCACCTCCAGTATGGCCCTGTCTCTCAGGCCGTGCGGCCTCTCCAATGAAGGACCCTCCAGCAGCTTCTCAACCTCCTGCCAGTGCAGGACATTAGGAAGACGCTTCCAGAGCTTCGGCGATTCGATGTCTGCAAGTACGTCCTTCTTCAGATGACCGTCTATGACCAGGAATTTGTAGAAATGTTTTATGGCCGAAAGGTTTCGGGAGACGCTGTTGACGTTTATACCACGTTCCCTCTCGGCAACCATGTAGAGGTTGACGTGCTCAGGCTTCATGTCCTCCAGCCCCTTTATGCCCCACTTATCCAAGAAATCTTTGAATTTATTGAGGTCGTTCTTGTAGGCAAGGACCGTGTTTTCAGAGAGGCCGCACTCCAGACGCAGGTAGTCTAAGAAGGATTGTATCAGTTCTTCCATGTCATCGTCACTCGTTCACTTCTGAAGACCTTATTTACCACCCCCTACGGGTGGCACTATCTTTGACAGGTCGGCAACCCTGGGGCCGTAGAGTTCGTTTATCTTCTTGATAAGAACGAGACGGTTGTTCCTGGTCTTTTCATCCTCCACGTTCACAAACACCTTGTCAAAGAACGTGTGAACGGGTTTGGCGAAGGTGTCGGAAAATGCCCAGGACGCCTCCTCGTATCTCTTGCCGTCTATGAGAGATGTTATCTTGTCCTTGTTTCTTACGTATACGTCCCAGAGGGCCCGCTCTTCGTCCTGCTGCAAGAGTCCTTCTTCAACCTCTCCGGTGGAGGGAGCACCCCTTCCTATATTGAAGGTCCTTTCCACCACGGTGACCAGTTCCTGCCAGGCAGTGGCCTTTGAGACCTTGGAGATGATGGCTATCCGGTCAGAAAAATCGCTTATATCATCAAAGCCAGCGCCTAAAACGGCGTTAACGATGTCGTACCTGTGGTCCCTTTCCAGGAAGGTCTGGTAGAGCCTGTCTCTGAAGAATGCGGTTATCCCCTCTACTGCGGCACCCCTTCCCGGAAAATTTTCCAGGGCCGCCGCAAGGGTATCCTTCAGGGATAAGGGGAGCCTCTGTGACTCGAGGATACGTATTATCCCCTGGGTCTGCCGTCTCAGCCCGTATGGGTCTTGTGAGCCTGTAGGTATCAGTCCCACAGAGAAGCAAGCGCACAGGGCATCGAACTTGTCGGCCAGGCTAAGCATCATGCCGAGCCGTGTCTGTGGCAGTTTATCTCCTGCATATCTCGGCATATAGTGTTCCATAATTGCAAGCGCCACCCCTTCCGGCACCCCCTCTTCCCTTGCATAGTGATAACCCATCACGCCCTGAAGCTCGGGGAATTCTCCCACCATCTGTGTCAGCAGGTCGGCCTTACATAGGCGCGCCGCCCGGTGCAGGCCGTCCCTTTCTTCGTCCGCCAGGTTGAGTTTTAGGGCCAGATATGCCGAAAGCCTGTCGATGCGCTCTGTCCTCTCCCAGTAGCTGCCCAACTTCTCGTGGAAGACCAAATCCTTCAGCCCGTCAAGTCTGTCCTTTAGTGGATGTTTTCTGTCCTCTTCCCAGAAGAACTTTGCGTCTGCAAGCCGTGCCCTCAGCACCCGCTCATTACCCTCAACGGCAAGACGTGCCCCCCGCTCGCCACGGTTGGTCACCGCTATGAACCTGGGTAAGAGTCTTTCGTTGCCGTCCTCTACGGGAAAGTATCGCTGGTGACTTATCATCACCGTTTCCACTACCTCCTGAGGCACCCGTAGAAACTCCTCAGGGAATGTGCACTCTATCGGGAACGGGTACTCTACCAGGTTGTTCACCTCTTCCAGGAGTTCATCTCCCTTCAGTTCCGAACCGTTCTTGCGCATTATGCTGTTAATACCATCCCTCAGCATGGACTTCCGCTCGTCGGTGTCCACTATCACCTTTTCCCTTCGCAGTAGGTCCTTGTAGGAGTCATAATCTGCCTTCTTGATAGTAATCACCTTGCCCGACAGGAACGGATGGCCGAAGGTAACCCGCCCGCTCTTTAGGCCGTTCAGCTCAAGTCCTATAATATCGGTGTCAAACAGGGCCACTATCCGGCGAACCGGTCTTGCAAACGAGAGCCCCGGCCCCCTCCACCTCATCTTCTTGGGGAAGGCTAAGGAACGGATAATGTCGGAGAGGATGTCGGGGAGTAGTTCCATAGACCGCTCGCCATCACGGGTCTTAACGGCAAACAGATAAGACCCCTTGGGGGTATCCTTTGCCCGTAGTTCGCTGAAATCCACCCCCTGCGCCCTGGCAAAGCCAAGCCCGGCCTTTGTGGGCCGGCCGTTGGGGTCAAGGGCTGCCTTGGTCGAGGGGCCCTGCAATTCTTCTGTCAGTGTAGGCTGTTTCTCTGGTATGTCCTCTGCATACATGCCGAGGCGGCGTGGTGTCCCAAAGGTCTTTACCGCTCCACAGTCCAGGCGGTTCTTCTTAAGCCCTTCTTTAAGAAGGGCCTCCATTTGCCCAAGAGCGGGTGCTATATAACCGGCAGGGATTTCTTCTGTACCTATCTCCAGTAAGAGCTTGCCCATGAGTGGATTGTAGTGTCTCGGTGTTATTAAACGGCCGGCCGTACTATAGCTATATTATGGAGAAGCTGTCAACAGAAAACCCCCTCTATCCCCCAGTCATGAAAAGTGTTAACCCCTCACATACCATCCACATAAAGGCCACAAATGCGTTGACAAGACCAGGGAGATATTCTAGAATTTTTATTTACATATTACCCATTTATTGGTGGTGGGCGGGCATTAATGTGTGGTTTTTGTTATACTTAGAGCATGGTTAATAAAGGCATACGAATTAGCGGTTGGGAATTATTTGGGCTTCTTATCCTCGCCTCTGCGCTGGTGCATTTCCTCTTTATATTCTTTTTCCCTGCGGGCCACCTATTGAGAGGAGTGTTGTTTAAGGAGGCCAATGAGCCAACAACCGTCTCTGCGCCAATGGTCTTTGAGTTTGTCGCGATCGGTGATGAGGTGGAGGAACTTGTAAAGGAGGAAGAAGGCTGGAAGAAGACGCAAGGGGAAGAGGAGCAGAAGGAGGAGGAAGAAGAGGTTGAAGAAACGAAGCGCCAGCAGTTTGTAGACACGGCAGACAGTGCCGTTGACGAGGAGGTAGAGGCTGAGGCAGACACCGACAAGATAGGCGAGAAGGGCACACTTGCCAGAGACACGGCTCCTGACGAAGGCCCCGCGGAAGAAGGACCCAAATTGGAAGGCGATACTGATATACCTGCCATCGGTGGTCCCCCCGGCTTAGGGCCCGGCTACACCGGCGGATTCGCAGAGATGCTGGCCGATGTAGTGAACGAACAGGAGATAGTCACCGGTGAGCCTGAAGAGTTCGAAGAAACTGAAGAGACCGGTGACGCCGACAGCACAATAGAAGGCGAGGATTCTGTGGCCGAAGCAGAGTCTGAGGAAGCCCCTTCTGAAACCATGGCATCGGATGAAACCTCCCCCCTCGAATTGGAAGAAGTTACTCAACCCGACGAGGTCGTCGCACAGGAGACCCCCACCGCAGAGACATCTGCAGAGGAGATTGAGGGGACATAAGTGCCGGAGGAATGCTCCTACCTGTAGAAGAAATTGGGCCTGATCGACGTATAACTTAAGGTATATAAAGACGGCCTGATTACAATACAGAAGAAACCCAAGGAGCTTGCCTATATACCGCCAACGGAGCCGCGAAAGCAAGATACTAAGAAAGCCCGGAAAAAACAGAGAAAGACCGCCTCCAAGAAGGCAAAAATGCCAAAGGTGGCCATTAGCTTCAACACCAAAACCCTTTCCGGCGGGACGATAGAACCCCTCTACGACAATAAAGACGCCAATGCCGCCAGGGAGGGGCAAGAGGCATTTGCTGTAATGAAGGATTTATATGCACCTTACTATCGTCACATCCGCGACAGGATTTCATGGTACTGGATACTCAAATATGGTACAAGGGCAGAGATAAATCTAGAGACAAAACCGAATACGCCTATTATAATAGAGTTTAAAGTACACCCTAACGGTAAGATAAAGACGGTAGAAATCATAGACGGGGCGGGGAACAAGCTGCTTGCCTCCTACATAAGAGACTCAATTACCGAGACACGCCTCAACAAATTTCCCTCCTACGTTGAGGAAGAATTTTTAGACATACGATTTAACTTTTATTTCTTTTAACGATAGCGGCTTTACCATTGAGACTGGGCTCAGGTGCCAGGGATTAGGTACTGTGTCACCAACCTTGACCTGTTACGGAAGGTTTCTGCAGCTACGGTCGGTTCGGGCCACGGGCCAAATGATACGTAAAGACCGTGTAGTCACTACGCATACAAAAGAAGGGAGGTAACGGCTAATTGGGTTGGTTTATCGGCGGTGGTCCTATGATGATACCGCTGCTTATCTGTTCGGTGATATCCTTGGCGGTAATTATAGACAGGTCCCTAAGTTTGGGGAGGAAGCGCATCATAAGGCCCGACCTGGTAAGGCTCATCCATGATGTTAAGGACGTGAACGATGTGCCCAGGGCCTTCGCCAGATGTCAGCGTATACGCGGACCTTTTGCCAATATCATCAAGCACGTACTCATAAACCTCCACCTCTCCTGGGAGGAGAAACTCCACGAGATACAGATAGCTGGCCGAGAGGAGGCAAAGACCCTGGAACGCAACCTTATCCTCCTTGAGATTGTAGCGGCCATATCACCCCTTTTTGGTCTCCTAGGTACTGTTATAGGGCTGGACTCAATTTTCGAGACAATTGCCGTAACAGGTCTGGGAGAACCAAGGGCCTTTTCACACGGTATTGCCCAGGCCCTGCGGACCACCATAATGGGCCTCGGCATCGCCATCCCCTCTATGGTTGCCTTCGGATTCTTTGACCGAAGAGTGGACAACTTTGTACATGAAATGGAAAGGCTCTCCACCGTCCTAGTTAATAAGCTGTACGCCTCCAAGGCACGACAGGAAAAAGGACATTTTGAGGGAATACCCTGAAGAAAGATAACACACGGGATACAAACGGTTTGGAAATTGTTACTTTATTTTATCGTCAAATTGTCCTATAATTTAAAGGTTTCTGTAAGACTGTGAATTGTGAATAGGTAGCCCTGCTCCTAAGCGGGCCGGGAATGATTATATATGGCGCTAAGGTGCCGGCTGTCTCGGCAAAGTGGCTCTTCTGGAATCGAGTAATAAATAAATGGATTTTCGAACCAGGCGTGCCGTAAATTACGGTATTAACATAACCTCTTTAGTAGACGTCCTTTTTCTACTCTTACTGTTTTTTGTGGTTACGTCAACATTCACTGAACACCCCAACATAAAGCTTGATCTGCCCAGTGCCAGCCATGCTGAGACAACCAAGTTTGAGGGTCTGACACTAACCATTACCAGAGAGGGCAGGCTCTTCGTTGGACAGCAGTCTATAGGCATCAGTGAGCTTGACGCCATCCTTCGTAGTAAGGTAGAGGCCATAGGTGACCCTGTGCTGGTCCTGAGAGCGGACAGGGAGGTGTTCTATGGTACGGTTGTGGCCGTGATGGACGTGGCCAGAGGTGCAGGCCTGAAAAGGATAACCGCCCTTACAGTCTCCGAAGATGAGGGGCATTAGGCCCCACCGCGTTTGAAGGAGAAGTCTCAGTGCTTAAGAAAAAGTTCGTAAAAGAAAATTGCGTCACCTGCAAGCAGTGCATGTTTGCCTGTGCGGTGCGACATTCTGTCTCTAAAGACGTCTTTACTGCCATTTCCGAGGAACCCAAGTCCATCCCACGCCTTACGGTCAGCGTACGCAAGGATAAACCGCACATGACGGTGTGTCAGAACTGCGCAAAACCCAAGTGCCGGGACGCCTGCGAGTATGGGGCAATCACCAAGTACGACGACGGTAACGTAATCATAGACCGGGAAAAGTGCGTAGGCTGCTGGGAATGTGTAGAGGCATGCCCATTTGGGGCCATCTACATGGAAACCGAGATGAAAGTAGCCATAAACTGTGACGACTGCAAGGGCTACGACGACATGGCCTGCGTCGAGGCCTGTAAGACCGAGGCACTGGTATACAAGGCAAAGGAGGAGGTCCTCGCCGTCACAGGCAAATAGTCCTTGACTTTTCACCTGACTTGTATAGAATTTCCCCAATATAAACGATGATAAGGTCGGAGGAGTTTGGGAAGAGTTTATTCTGGCGGCCAACAGGCCTTGCCGGCATCTAGGATATTTTGCCCTATCTGAGGCGTTTTAGGGGCTTTTGCCCCATGTTTTAGGTGTCGTCTTACATACACATTTTGCCTGATAAATCAGGCAACTACAATAGGGCGAACAGCAAGGCCTTTTGAAAAGGAGCTGTCTTACCATTCGTTTATGGATGACGGACGAGGGTAAGAAGAAGCTCTTCAAAAGAGCTTACTAAACCATAATAAATAACCACACGGTCGCTCTTTCCTTTCTGCCTAGCCAGACTGTTTGCAAATTCCCGAATCCCTGACCCGTTGCCTATAGAGTTTTTTCGAATACTGCCGGAAGGGGGGTGAGGGTTTTATCCCTGCCATTGACATAAAACTTGCACTCGTCGTGTTGGCCTCCTGTGCCGTATTTATCCCCATCGGATACTTCCTGTGCTTCTTCGTCTCCGCCAAGAAAAGGCGCAGCCAGGAGAGAGAGTCCAAGCGCCTGCTTGACGAGACACATACCGCGGCAACAAGGATAAAGAGAGAAGCCGACCTGGTCTTGAAAGATGAACTCCTCAAGCAAAAAGAGGAGCTTGAAAGAGAGAGCCAGGAGACAAGACACGAGCTTAGGCAGCTTGAGAAGAGACTGTCTAAACGTGAAGACAACCTAGAGAGAAAGCTGGAAATCCTGTCTAAGAAGGAGCGGTATATAGAAGGCCTTCAGACAAATCTAACCACGAAACTCAAAGAGATAGAAGACAAAGAGGTCCGCCTGGAGAAGGCCATTAGAGAGGAGGAAAAGGCATTACTCAACGTTTCAGGGTACACGAGGGAAGAGGCAGAAAGAATTCTCCTGGAGCGACTCAACAAAGACCTGGAGAAAGAGTGTGCAAAGAGAATCTCAGAGGCCGCAAATAAGGTAAAGGAAACGGCCAACGAACACGCTGCCAAGATTATATGCGAGACTATTCAGAGGTGTGCAGCAAACCACACAGTTCAGAACATTATAAGCACCGTAGAGCTCCCGAATGAGGAGATGAAGGGCCGTATAATCGGCAGAGAGGGGAGGAACATACGGGCATTCGAGAAGGCCACTGGCGTCGATGTGATAGTAGATGATACGCCCGGGGTCATTGTGCTCTCCGGCTTTGACGGTATCAGGCGCGAGGCTGCCAGGCTGACAATGGAGAAGCTGATTGCCGATGGCCGTATACATCCCGCACGGGTCGAAGAGATAGCTAATCAAACCAAAAGGGAAATGGAAGAAACAATAAAAGAGGTTGGGAAAAACGTCTGCTTTGAGATGGGCTTTCACGACATGCATCCCGAGCTCATTCAGCTCCTCGGCAGGCTCAGGTACAGGACCAGCTACGGCCAGAACCAGCTCAGTCACGCCATGGAGGTGGCAGAGCTCTGCGGCCTTATTGCGGGCGAGCTAAAACTAGACACAGAGACAGCCAAGCGGTGCGGACTCCTCCATGACATTGGAAAGGCAACGGGTAGCGACGTGGAGGGTGGCCATGCAGCCGTTGGGGCAGAGCTTGCAAAGAGATATGAAGAAAAACCTGAGGTAATTAATGCCATAGCCGCCCACCACGAGGAGGTACCCGCCGAGACCGCTCTTGCTCCACTCGTGAGCGCAGCAGATGCCATATCCGCAAGCAGGCCAGGCGCAAGACGTGAATCCCTGGAAAAGTACATAAAGCGGCTGGAGAGACTTGAGGGCATTGCAACCAAGTTTGACGGTGTAAGAAGTGCTTATGCCATTCAGGCCGGCCGTGAGATAAGGGTTATTGTCGACCCTGTAGACGTAGACGATAACCTGGCCAACAAGATTTGCTACGATATCGCACGTGGGATTGAGGGGGAGTTGGAGTATCCCGGCGAGGTAGTAGTAACCGTCATCCGCGAGACACGCTCCGTGGAGCACGCCAAATAGCCCGCGAACAAACAGACACGATTTGAGAATCCCGTCCCTACGCACTAAGAGATACTGTCCCAGGCCCTCTGTATGTGTATGTGCAGGGACATCCGCCCGCTCCAAATATGGCGGATTTTCAACCTGAGGCGGACAATGTATCCCTACCGCTCCTGCAGAGCCTTCTTCCCGGGAAACACACAACCTTTCAGCGCTACCATGCCGGTCTGCTTATGCTATAATAAATGTGCCTTCATCTAAAATGGAGGCGTGGCAGGATTACTGTAAATCTTTATTATTAGAGGACTAAGCTTGAATTTAGTATTGAACGTACAATGGTAGAGACCTCTGAGATAATAAAATGGCTGAGAAGTAGGCGTTACCGTCCAATGAACGCTGAAGAGCTGGCTGAGCATTTTGGGATTACAGAAGAAGAGCAGGGGGCCTTTCACCGCCTATTGCGCAGCCTGGAGCTTCAGGGGGACATTGTCCAGATAAAACAAAGGCAGTATGCCATTCCTTCGAAGGTCAACCTGATGGTGGGCACGCTTAAGTGCAGTCCCAGAGGTTACGGATTCGTGATTCCACTGAGAGACGAAGGGAACGACGTCCACGTTGGAGAGGAAGAGATGGGCGAGGCCATGCATGGTGATACGGTGGTGGTGCGCCTGCCCAAGGCAACCGCCGCCCGAATTTCTGGCCACGGCCGTGGCCGCGGTCGCGGCCGCAGGTGGGGCAGGGGCCGGAGAAGGTCTGAGTCGGGCCAGATAGTAAACGTGCTTGAACACGTTAATGAGACAATAATTGGTACCCTCAAGAAGACCAAGCGTCTGGGTTACGTGGCCCCCGGCAATCCTTGCCTATTCAGAGACATATACGTGGCGGATGACGACACAGCCGGTGCGAAGGTCGGACATAAGGTCATCGTAAAGGTCACACAGTGGCCTTCAAGACACCTTGCGCCCGAAGGGATGGTAGTTGAGGTATTGGGCGAAGACGGTGACCCGGCGGTGGATGTACTCTCTATTATTTACCAATTCCAATTGCCTCATAGATTCAAACCGGATGTCGTGGACGAGGCCAATCTTATATCACAAAAGATACCAACGGACGAGCACGGGCGCAGACAGGACCTCAGAGAAGAGAGGATAATCACCATAGACCCGGAGGACGCCAGGGACTTTGATGACGCCATATCCATCGAAAAAGACCGAAGGGGCAACTGGCGCCTGGGCGTGCACGTCGCTGATGTATCATACTATGTACAGCCTGACTCTGTACTTGATGAGGAGGCGAGAAAAAGGGGGACCAGCGTCTACTTCCCCGGCCAGGTCGTTCCCATGCTCCCCCCACCCCTCTCCGAAGGGGCCTGCAGTTTAAGGGAGGGTGAAGACAGACTCACCAAGAGCATTCTATTAGAATATAGTCCGGAAGGCGAGTTGATGTCCTCACAAATAAGGCACTCCATTATAAACGTAAAAAAGAGATTGACTTACAAAGAGGCAGGACTTGTCATCGCCGGTGACAAGGCCGCATTGGCAGGCGTCTCAAAGGAACTGGAGGAGATGCACCTCCTTATGGCCGAGCTTGCAGAGATACTCCTGGCCAAGAGGATGGAGCGAGGAGCGCTGGAACTGGACCTCCCAGAGGTCTCCCTGAGACTCGACGACAACGGCAGGGTGGCGACCGTTGATAAGGTGGAAAGGGACCTGTCTCATCAGGTTGTAGAAGGGTTTATGCTGGCGGCTAATGAGGCGGTTGCAAGATTTATGCATGAGAAAAAGCTGCCCTGTTTCTACAGAGTGCACCAAGAACCCGACAAGCAGGAGATGGGGGATTTTGCCGAATTCGTGAAGGAGTTGGAGGGTGTTAAGATCAATCCCTCCAATAAAGGCGACCTGCAGAAACTCATGAAAAGGCTCCGGGGGAAGCCGGAGTCCTACACGGTCAACCTTGCGCTCCTAAGGTCGCTTAAGCGTGCCCAGTACTCGGGAATATGGGGCCCGCACTTTGGTCTGGCAATGGACTATTACACCCACTTTACCTCTCCCATCAGACGTTACCCTGACTTAATGGTACACCGGGTGCTGGATGAATATCTTACGGACAGCGGCAGGCCCGATGAAATCTGGGACAGGTGGGAGCAGAACCTTGAGGCCTGGGCAGACCACTGCTCCTTTACCGAGAAGAGGGCCGAGGAGGCTGAACGCGAGATAACAAAGCTGAAGCTCCTCCGTCACCTGGAGGACAGGTGTGAAGAGGTCATGGAGGGGGTAATCACCGGGGTGGAAGAATTTGGAATATTCGTCCAGCTGAAGGAGTTTCTACTGGACGGGCTCATACATGTGCGCAACCTCGCCGATGATTTCTATAAGTTGGACAGAAAGAGGATGGCACTGGTTGGCAGGCGTGGGAACGCCTATCGTGTGGGCAATGAGATAAAGGTCAAGATAGAGAGGATTGATTTCTTGAAGAGGGAGGTTGACTTCGTCAGGGTTCATTGAGGAGCATGGTGCGTCCCGCCTGAGGCTGAAAGTTTGCCAGAGGTGAATCTCCTCGGAGCCGCCTCAGGAGGCTGCCTATGGCACGAGGGTAGGGGGAGGGCGAACACACACGGGTACACATGACGTAGGGGCACGTTGCAACGTGCCCCTACTGCACGAAGGGGTTGTTGTTCTTCTCTTCCTCTATGGTGGTGGTATCACCGTGGCCGGGGTATACGGCCGTGTTGCCGTCAAGGACGAGAAGCTTGTCCTGTATGGACCTGATAAGGGCTGCATGGTCGCCTCCGGGAAGGTCTGTCCTGCCTATGCCCGCTTGAAACAGGCTGTCCCCTGAAAAAAGGACGGCTGGTTCGCTATCTGAAGAGGACCTGCTCAGGAGGCAAATGCCCCCCGGGCTGTGGCCCGGCGTGTGAACCACCTCGAACTCTATACCCCCTATTCCCACCTTGTCTCCTTCCTTAAGTACTATATCTGCAGGCGGGGATTTTAGCAAAAAGCCTCCAAGGAAGGAGAGGTTCTTTTTGGGTTGCGTCAGGCAATCCTCATCATCCTTGTGTATAGCGAGCCTTATCTCAGGAAAGGCCTCCTTAATCTCTTTATTCGCCCCGATGTGGTCACCGTGACCGTGGGTGTTTATTATAAGTTTTGGGACCAGGTCGTTCTTCTTTATGAAGGCTATTATAGTTTCGTGGTCGCCCCCGGGGTCTATAATTAACGCCTGCTTTGTCTCTTCGTTTATGACGATGTAGCAGCAGGCCCCAAGTGGTCCGACATTAAATTTCTCTATCTTCACCTAGAGCCTTCCCGCCAGATATGCCTCGATCAGATCCTTTTCCTCACATTGACCAACCTCATCCCAGAGGCCCACGATCTTGCGCTCTCTTTCGGCGTGCTCTGCGGAGTCGGAGGCATGCGCAGCGTTTCTCATAAGGTCGTAGCCGTATATGCTCCTGACCGTGGCATCGGCGGCCTTCAGCGGGTCAGTGGCGCCAAGTATTCTCCGTATCTTCTCTACTGCACCCACTCCGTAATACAGGAGGGCAAGGCATTTTGCGGTACCCGGCTTCCCTTTGTTCTTCGGGTTCTTGACGCTTGAGGGGTTTATCCCGGTCATGTACTCTACAATGCAGTCAAACTCATACTGGGCATTTGAATCCTTCAGGTCATCAGCCAGCTTGTTTACTATCTCATTTCCCACAGAGAAGTTTAGTGCCGGGGAAAGGGCCTCGCCAATCTTTTTGGCCAAGCTGGGTTTGAGTCTTTCCCGCAACACCTCCTTTACCGGTAAGTAGAAGGTCTCGGCCCTTGCAACGTCCATGTGCAGCAGCTTTGCCCCCACGACGAACAGGCCTCCGCGAGAGAACAGGTCTATGATATTACCCGGAAGAGAGCTATGCTTGAGGAAATTCTCTGGCTTTATGATTACCAGCGTAGTTTCGGGTTTTTCCCCTTCTTGAAATTTGACTACATGCTCCAGGACACCTCCGTCAGACTGGGCATACTCTGCCAGGAGGGCAAGTTGTTTCTTATTGGTTTCCTCATCCGGGGCGGTGAGCACGGCTGGCTCAAAGTATTCCACCTCTCCGTCTCTCCCTTTGAGGTAATCTCCGTAGGTGCCCCTTACTGTATCACCTCTCATATAGTCAACAGACCCAATCACATCCTGCTTCAACGATTTTACAGCATTGGGGCCCTGGAAGAGCATGAGCATGGTGCGGTTGGAGATACCGAAGCGATTATCTCTACGGAAGTAATCGTTTATATAGTTTATAAAGGCCCTTTTCAGGTGTGGTTCCATGTCCTGGGCCTCGATGGTAGCACAGTAGCGGTCTACAAACTCATTGCTGGGCGCGTACATCCTGGCCCCTACAAGCTCCAGGTCCCCCAGGGAGAGGAGCCGTCCGATTATGCCGCCCGTTCTACTTTTGATCAGGCTGTAAGGCGTTATCAGCACGTAGGCCAATTCGTCTTTCATTGCTGTTTCCCACAACTATTTTTGATTACCCGCAATGTCTTAGATCCGATTAGATTCTAACACACTTAAGATGGAGCATCAACAGCTTATAGCGATGAAGAAGACTAAACGAGGGCTTTTTTGCGGATCTGAGGGTTTTTGGAAGACCTGGTTAAATAACGCAGATGGCCCGGGCCCAAGAGGTCTTCCAAGGCCTGTTTAAAATCCTCCGTAAGGGAGACGAAAAATCTCTCATTGACCTTTATCCTGGTCTTCTCCCCCTTCTGGCCCGAAAGTACCAGGACAACGGGGCTGTTACCGTGGTGGACGGAGAGGATGTCCCTTAACCGATGGAGCATCGGGTCCTTAGCGGCGGAATATTCCACACTAATAGCAGCACCCACTTTTTGTGTATCGCATTTTTTCTTCCTCCCCGCAGTTGACTCCGTTGTGTCCGTCGGCTTGACTTGCATGTCCTCTCGCATGCTCTCCAACGGGGTCACGGATGAGACCTTCAAGGATGGCCGGCCATTGCGTAAGATAACCCTTCCCTTAACCAATACCACCTCGTCCTTTATCAGTATACCGTTGCTATTCTCCAATTGCCTACTGAATACAAGACATTCTGCCTGGCCCTCCAGGTCTTCGACGGTGAGGTAGGCCATAGGGTCACCTTTTCTGGTAGTCGTGTTCTTTAATTCCGTGATTACACCGGCTACTGCAACCTCATCGCCTTCGGATGATTCTTGAAGGTTTGACGTAGTCGTGGTGGGATATTCACCGAGGAGTTTTTTCAGTTTGAGCAGCGGATGGGAACTGACGTAGAAGCCCAAGACGCTCTTCTCCTGATGAAGAGACTCCTTTTCCGTCCACTCCCGTACAGTGGGCGAGGTACTTCCACAAGCAGTACACTCAACAGGCCACTTTGCTCTTACAGAGGTTTTCAAGCCAACCATGTAATTGTTTTGCTCACCGGAGGACTGCTCTTTTGACCCTGCCATGGTGTCGAAGAGGCTTAGCTGGCCACTCGTGCGCTGTCGTCTTTGGTCCTCTGCCATCTGCAATTCGTAGTCCAGCACGTCTGTATCCAGATGCTCGGCACGATGGCCGGGGAAGCAGTCAAAACAGCCCGCCTTTATAAGACTCTCTATGACCTGCCTATTGACCAGTCTTGAGTCTATTCTCCGGTAGAAGTCGTGCCGGCAGGAAAATCGTCCCTCATCGTCGCTCGATTTCAAGATGGACTCTATGGCCTTGCTCCCCACGTTCTTTATGGCCCCCAGACCAAAGCGTATCTTACCCTCCGTAATCATGGTAAAGTTTTCCTGGCTTTCGTTTATGCAGGGTGGTAAGACCTCGACACTCATACGGCGACAATCCTCTATGTAACTCACAATCTTGTCGGTATTCTGCTTCTCACAGCTCATCAGGGCCGTCATATACTGTGTCGGGTAGTTGGCCTTCAGATAAGCGGTTTGGTAGGTGATGACGGCGTAGGCGGCTGAATGGGATTTATTGAACCCGTAGCCTGCGAAATGCTCCATCAGGTCGAAGATTTCTCCGGCGGTCCTCTTAGGTATCTCGTTCTTTACGGCCTCCTCGACGAACTGGTTGCGGTACCTCTTCATAACATCCGGTTTCTTCTTCCCCATGGCCTTTCTCAGGTTGTCGGCCTCATTGAGGGTGAAGCCGCCCAGCTTATTGGCGATTCGCATGACCTGTTCCTGATAGAGGATTATCCCGTACGTCTCCTTCAGAAACGGTTCGAGACTGGGGTGCAGGTAGTTCGGGCGCTCACGTCCGTGGCGACAGCTTATGAAGGAATCGACCATTCCGCTCTGCAACGGGCCAGGCCGGTAAAGTGCCATCACCGACATTATGTCGGTAAATTTGTCGGGCCTCAACTTACTCAGCAGCTCCTTAAAGCCGCGACTGGTTTCTACTTGAAATACCCCTTTCACGTCTCCGCGCGCGAGTAACTCGAAGGTATTCTTGTCGTCCATTGGTAACTCTGCCAGGTCTATGTCCTCACCGATGGTCTCCTTTATGAGCTTCAAGGCCTTGTCAATAACGGTAAACTTCCTCACCCCCAGGAAATCTACCTTGAGAAGCCCGATCTGTTCCACCAGAGTAACGTCATCGAACTGGGTGGTTACCACCGTACCATTCTTTGCAAGCGGTACGTAACTTGGGAGAGGTTCTTCTGATATCACTACGCCCGCAGCATGGACGGAGGCGTGCCTGGCCAGGCCCTCCAGTTTAGATGAAATATCAAACAGATGCCGTATCCTTTCATCGGAGTTATATAGCTTCTCCAGCTCGGGTTCCTGCTCCTGGGCCTGAGCAAGTGTGATGCCCGGGGTGGGGGGTATAAGCTTTGCCACCCGGTCCACCTCGGCAAAGGGTATATTCATTACCCTCCCCACGTCCCTTATCGCCGCCTTGGCCTTCATTGTACCAAAGGTTATTATCTGTGCCACGTGCTGGTCGCCTCCGTACCTCTTCCTGGCATAGTCTATTACCTTCTCTCTGCCCTCCGCACAGAAGTCTACATCCAGGTCAGGCATTGAGACACGCTCCGCGTTGAGGAACCTTTCGAAGAGAAGGTCATGTTTAAGGGGGTCTATGCTGGTAATTTTCAGGACGTATGCGACCAGGCTCCCGGCGCCTGAGCCCCGCCCGCTGGTCATTATACGGTTTTTGTGGGCATAATTGACGAAATCCCACACTATCAAAAAATAGTCAACAAATCCCGTTTCTTCAATAACCTTCAGCTCATGGTCCAGTCTGTCGCTGACGCTGTTGCTGACGGTCCCATATCTTTCAACGGCACCCTTCTTGCACAGGGACCTGAGATATTGTGTATTGGTAATACCGTCGGGGGGATGGAATTGGGGGAGGTGAAGTTTACCTAATTCCAGCTCCAGGTTACATTCCTCTGCGACAGCGAGCGTATTCGCCATCGCATCCGGTACCTCCCCGAAGCGCTCGAGCATCTCCTGCTGCGACTTGAAGTAGAACTCCCTGGTGGCAAACCGCATACGATCAGAATCCTCCAACAATTTTCCGGTGTTTATACAAAGCAAGACGTCGTGGGCCTCGTAGTCGTCCAGGGACATGTAGTGAATGTCATTTGTGGCCACCAGGGGTATGTCCAGTTTGTTTCCTATCCCTATTGCACCCTTGAGGAGTTTCACCTGCTCAGGCATGCCGTTGTTTTGTACCTCTATGAAGAAGTTTCCCCTGCCGAAGAGCTCCTGATACGCTGCTGCTACACGTTCTGCATCTTTAGGGCGATCTTGTAAGAGGTTGTAGTTTATCTCAGACTTCATACAGCCACTCATGGCTATAAGCCCGTCAGAATGGTCCCTTAGCAAGTCCTTATCAATCCTGGGCTTATAGTAGAAACCCTCGAGGTAGGCGCTTGTGGCCAGTTTGAGAAGATTTCGGTAACCTGTCTGGTTTTTCACCAGCAGGGTA
>JAUXLO010000165.1 GCA_030623665.1 Planctomycetota bacterium | reverse complement strand
GATAAAAGAGCAGGTCTTTAATGTCGAATGATAATGGTAAAACGAACGGAAAGCTGGTGATAATCTCCGGTCCGTCCGGTTCGGGCAAGACCACTATCTGCCGGGAACTGGCCAAGGACCCCAGGGTAAGGGTGTCTGTCTCCGTGACCACCAGACCGCCGCGCTCCCAGGAGGTAAACGGTCAGGATTATTATTTTGTCAGCGAGCGTGAATTTGAAAAGAAGATAAAGGAAGCGAGCTTCGTAGAGCACGCTCGATATCTTGGTACCCTTTACGGCACACTCCGTAAGCCGTTAGAGGAGGCGATAGAACAAGGACTAATATATCTGCTTGAGATAGACATCCAGGGCGCACTTCAGGTAATAGAAGGATATCCTGATGCCATTTCCATCTTTATCCTCCCGCCGGAGGAGAACGTCCTCAAGAAACGCCTTACAGGGAGAAACACCGACAAGGAACTGGACATTACCAAACGTCTTGAGATAGCGAAGGGGGAGCTTCAGTCCTCCTCTCGCTATAAATATCATGTGGTGAATGACAAACTGGAAGAGACTCTGGACGAGATATGCAGGATCCTGGAGCTTAAGAACTAAAATGTCTTATACCGTAATCCTTGGAGTGACAGGCAGCATAGCCGCATACAAGGCCTGTGAGATCACATCAAGTCTGACAAAGGCTGGCGTAAACGTTGTGGTGGTTATGACCAAACCCGCCCAGCGCTTTGTCGGCCCGCTGACATTTCGCACGCTCTCCAAGAACGAAGTCGTTACCAGCCTTTTCGGGAGGCCGGAGATCCACGACCCTTATCACGTCTCCCTGGCCGACAGGGCGGACCTCATACTGGTAGCGCCTGCAACGGCCGCTATTATCGGTAAGATAGCCTCCGGGGTGGCCGATGATGTACTCACCTGCACGCTCCTTGCCTCTCGTGCCGGGGTGATAATGGCCCCTGCAATGGACGACAATATGTACCACCACCCCATTGTACAGGCTAATATCTCAAGGCTCAAGGAGGTTGGGTTCAAGTTCATAGGCCCCGTAGAGGGGCGTCTGTCTACGGGGAGGATAGGTGTGGGCCGTCTTGCACCCGTTGAGGAGATAGTGGGTGTGGTACTGAGTGAGCTAGAGGTGCTTTCAGCGAAGCAGCCAACTCCTGCGAAAGAGGACGTAAAGAGACAAGCCAGTGGAAAAGGTAAGGGTTAGGGTAAAGAGGAAGGAGGGTTGTGAAGACCTTCCTATTCCTCAGTACATGAGTGCCGGCGCGAGTGGCGCAGACCTGCATGCGGCCGTCAATGAAGAGCTGGTATTAGAGCCGTCCGGTATAAGTGCGGTGCCTACGGGGATGTTTCTGGAACTCCCGCCGGGATATGAGGGACAGGTGAGGCCGCGGAGCGGGCTGGCCCTAAGGCACGGGCTCTCCATAGTTAATGCCCCGGGGACGATAGACAGTGATTACCGCGGGGAGATATGCGTTATCCTGTGCAATCTGGGGAAAGGCCCTATTAAGATAAACCGCGGCATGCGCATCGCACAGTTGATTTTCCAACCCGTAGTAAGGGCTGAGTTCATTGAGGTGAAGGAGCTGGAGACGACCCGGAGGAATGAGGGTGGCTTTGGTCACACAGGGGTGTAAGACCGATGGATAAGAAGAAACTCTTAAACGTATCTCTGGCGATATTCTTGGTATCCTTTGCGGTTTTTGCCCTTATCAGCGTGATAACCTATAATCCGTTCGACCCGCCGTTTGCTGATTACCCCGAGAGCAATTCTATAAAGAATTTTTGTGGACGGTTTGGAGCAGCACTTTCGGGCTATGGGCTTTCATGGTTGGGCGTTGCCACCTTCCCGCTGGTAGTGCTGATAGGTGCCTGGGGAGTGATACTGCTGCTGCGTGGAAGGGTGGAATACCTGTGGATAAAGGCCATTGGTGGAATGATGCTTATTATCTCCATTGCCCTGGTGTTCGCCTTGGTAGACAACCTTCTGCCCAAGATAGGCGCCATTGCATGGGCCGGGGGGGTGTTGGGTGATGCGGCATCGAGCAGACTCCTTGAGAACTTCGGCCTTGCCGGCACCTGCGTATTCCTGACCTTCGGGTTCCTGACCTCCAGCATCCTACTCTTTAACGTAAGTCCGGTTGAGGCTGTTGTGTCTCTATCCAGGCGGCTTAAGAACAGGAGGGGGCCTAAACCCGCCTTTAAGGAAGAACGCGTCAAGGAATCCGTTGCGGAGGAAAAAGCCTCTAAGCCTACATCTTCGGTCTCTGGCCCGCTTTTGCTGCCGATTGACCTCCTTGACGAGTACCCTGGGTCAGGGGATGTAGACGATGAAGAATCCCTGAAGAAGAGGGCAGAGGTACTGGAAGATGCGCTGGCACAGTTTAACGTGGTCGCACAGGTGATAGGCTTTGAGACGGGTCCCGCCATAACCATGTATGAATTAGAGCTGACACCCGGCACAAAAGTCTCTAAGGTTGTGTCACTTTCCGACGACCTGGCAATGGCCCTGAAGGCCCGCAGTGTCAGGGTCGTGGCACCGCTGCCGGGGAAGTCTACCGTAGGTGTCGAGGTGCCCAACCGCCAGAGGAGATACGTAGGGCTCAGGGAACTGCTCGAGATCATTCAGGACGGCAAGGTAAGTCTTGAGGACAGTGCAATCCCGCTACCCCTGGGGAGAGACATAACGGGTTATCCTATCTACTGTGACCTGGCAGGCATGCCGCATCTGCTTATTGCCGGCACTACCGGCTCCGGCAAGTCCATTTGCCTGAACTCGCTGATACTAAGTATCTTGTTCCTGCATTCCCGGAGAGATTTGAAGCTTCTTCTTGTAGACCCGAAGCTGGTGGAATTCTCTCCCTTCAAGGACATACCACACCTTATCAGCCCGGTGGTTACCGACGTAAAGGAGGCACAGGCCGTGCTTGAGTGGGCGGTAAGTAAGATGGACGAACGTTACGGGCTCCTGGCGCGGGCGGGTGTCAGGAATGTTACAGAATACAACAAATTGGGGAAGACCGGCCTTAAGAAGAGGCTGGGTGCAGAGAGTTACATTGACCCGGAATTTTATAATCTGCCCTTCATAGTGATAATAATAGATGAACTTGCAGATCTTATGATGGCGGCCTCAAAGAAGGTAGAAAATGCGGTTATACGGCTGTCACAGAAGTCGCGCGCCGTGGGTATACACCTCATAGTCTCCACACAGCGGCCTTCTGTGGACGTTGTTACGGGTTTGATAAAGTCCAACCTTCCCGCCAGGGTCTCGTTCCTTGTGGCCTCAAAGGTAGATTCAAGGACGGTGCTCGACCAAAACGGCGCGGAGAAGCTCCTGGGAGAGGGTGACATGTTGTTTATGCCGCCGGGGTCTTCTGAGTTGGTAAGGGTGCAGGGCACGTACACGAGTGACAAGGAGGTGGAAAGGGTGGTAGGGTTTTTAAAGAGGCAGGCCCAACCGGAGTTCTCTTCAGAGCTGAGAGAGTGGAAACTCGAGGCCAAGAGAGAAGAGAGACGCGACCCTGTCTACAACGATGCAGTTAAAGTGGTGCTCGATGCCAGGAGATGTAGTGAAAAGCTGCTCCAGGAAAAACTCCACGTAACCTATCCCCAGGCCGTTAAACTGCTGGACCAGATGGCGGAGGACGGCATCGTTGGCGAGTATAAAGAGGGAACGAATAGGGAGGTCCTACTCAGTCCGGAAGACTGGGAACCGTCGGACAGGCAAAAAGGTGCGAAGATAAAAGGGTGAAGACAAAAATACATACACCAAAGATAGCGCTGGTAAGCCTGGGTTGTTCGAAGAACCTGGTGGATTCTGAAAAGATACTGGGCCGGCTCGCACACGGAGGGGCCGTCTTCTGTCAGGATCCCGAGCTTGCAGACATACTTATTATCAACACCTGCGGTTTCGTAAAAGATGCCAAGGAGGAGTCCATTGATACCATCCTTCAAATGGCGAGGCTCAAAGAGGG
>JAUXLO010000019.1 GCA_030623665.1 Planctomycetota bacterium | reverse complement strand
GGTGCGTCACCTATGAATTGAGTTGGGCGTAAACCCACAGAGTCCTGATCGTTGAATAAAATGTCATTGAGCAAACGGCGAATCATTCCTCGTCAAATACCTCAAAGGCGCAATTAGCCGTCTCCATCAGCTTGTTTATGTCCGAGCCCAGGATAAAACGCGACAGACTGGAACGTTTTCTCCTGGTGACGATGGCGGTCCGTATTTTTTCCTCTGCCAGGAGTTTCTCGCACTCCTGAAAGAAATCTCCCTCGCGGAACACGGTCTTGCAGGGTACGTCCTCTTTATCGGCCATGGCCTTAATCTCTTTCAGGAGGTTCTTGCCTTTGTCCTCGAATTCTTCAAGGAGGTGTCTGTACGCCTCCTCACTAGGCCTGTAGCCCAGATAGGCCTCGTCCTCCAGTTTCCTGAATATACTTTCCGGCAGTTTGCTGTCCATGACGAACAGGACCAGAAGCTGGGAGCCCCTCTTTTTGGCCATGTCGATTGCATAATTTATTGACCTGCAAGAGAGCCTCTGTGTGGATATTATGAGCAGGACATTATCCATTCTCCTATTATATAAAGACCTCCAGAAAAATACCAGGTGTCATCTTGAGGACCGATTATGGTGATTTATACGGAGGTGCTGCATCAAACTACTGGGTGAGGTTGTACCCAAGTAGCGGCCAGTAGAATTTGGCCACCAGTAGAAACACCACCCAGGCGATAACGTTCATGCACAGACCGGCCTTTAAAAAGTCGCCTCTGCTTAGAAACCCGGAGGAATACGCAATAGCCGTGGCAGGAGTGCCCATGGGTAACATAAAAGCCAACCCGGCGGACAGGGTCACGGTAAAGGTCATCGTCTCGGCGGAGATACCATACGTCTGTGAAATGTTCAGACACACGGGCAACAATACCGCCACAACCGCCGTATTACTCATTACTTCTGTCAGGAACTTGGCCAGCAACGCTACGATGGCCAACAGTAGCAGGGGATGGTCAGAGGTGTTTTCCACCAAGATGTTGGTAAGCCAGGGGGCGGCCCCTGAAGTGTTCATAGCACTGCCCAGCGCAATCGCGCCGCCATACATTAATATGATACCCCAGTTTACGCTCTCCTCCACCTCTTTCCACTCTACCAATCTGAGTATGAAGAGGATTACAACTGCTCCAAGTGCGGTGTTAGCCAGCCCTATCTGCTGCCTGAAGAATATCCAGCAGAAAATAGTTGCCACCATTATCCCGGTCACCACGTATGCCTCCAAACGTAGTTTGCCCATCGTATTTCTCTTTTGCACCAGGTTCTCGTGAGCGACAGTAATGTCCTTTATCTCGCAGGGAAAGAATATGCGAAAGATAATCTCCCCGAAAAGCAGCATTATGATAACGATCGGCATGTCCGCCACCATCCACTGCCAGAAGCCCATCTCTACGCCCCTTACCTCCTCCAGCATCGCTATGGCCAGGGGTGCCCTTGCTCCGCCAAGGAAGGTGGCTATACCGCCTATGACACAACCCCAGCACATGGCCAGGAACAGGGTCTTCCCGTAATTGCTTCTCATGGGCATAAGCCTCTGTGCCATTGCAAGCTCAAAGACAATCAGATACATCATGGCCGCAACGGCATGCTCCGACATCCAGAAGGACATAAATGCACAGAAGAGGTATATGGTGCTCCTGAGGGTCATCGGAGTCTTACCAAAGGAAGAAAGGAGAAATATCGCAAAACGGGTGCTTATGCCGTGCTGTGCCAGAATTGCTGCCAGTATGAATGCACCAAGGATGAAAAAAATCGCCTCATTACCAAAAAGCGCATACGCCTCCTTGGTCTCCATTACGCCAAGGAGAGATATCAGCAGGATGGCCAGGATGCTGGTTATGTGCAGGGGGATTACGTGACTTATCCACAGGCCGGCACAAAGTACGAATATGGACAGGGTCTTCTGGCCCTCCGGGGTTAGACCCTCGGGGGTGGGTAATAGAAATATCGCTGCAGAAACGGCAAAGAGGGATATAATTATCTGGCAGGAAACGTCCCGCCTTAAAAACCTGCCTGCCCTTGCCAGGCCCGACTTGAACCCTGCGCCGCTCCTAATACTCGTACGCTTCTTTTCTAAGATGTGCTCAAGGTTTGACTTGGCCATTTGAACCCCTAAAGTGCAACGGAATAATGTCTACTAAACAAGTAGACTTTACGTGAAAAAAATTTTTACCTCACTAACCGACCTGCTGTAAACTGTCTACGCGTTCCACCAAATCAGCCAGGGTAGTATCGTCCAGTACCCTGGCAACGGCGTTCCTGACGTCCTGCATGACGCTCCTTACGGCACAGCCTAGCTCCGCCGGACAGCTCTTGTATTCGACACGGCTGACACAGTCCATAGGGGCTAGTGTGCCGTCCAAGACCCTTATTACCTCACCAAGAGTAATCTCCTCCGGTGGCCTTGCGAGACTGTAGCCGCCCCTGAGGCCCATCTTGCTGTGAAGGATCCCCGCCTTCCTGAGGGAAAGGAGGATATTCTCAAGGAATTTGGTGGGCAGTTTCTCCATTGCAGATATCTCCTTAATCTGCACGGAACCCCTTTTATACCTTAGGGATAGGTACAGGAGGGCCCTCAGCGCATAGTCCGTCTTCTTTGATAGTTTCATGGGCGTCCTCAGAAATCACAATAAAGTCTACAAGATTTGTAGAGATTATACAAGTTTCCACCTCTTTGTCAAGGGCGTTTTGAGGAGGAGGCGAAATTCTAGCATGGCCGGCATGCTGCCGGGCCTTTGCACTGCACAACCACGGTCTGGCAGGAAAATGTGTAGCATGCGAACCTATGCTGTACGTGCGAGACAAAGGTTGTCGTCTATCGTAAAACCTCGGAGGGCCAGCCGCTACATTAACTGCGTTGACTAACCACCTCTCACATATATAATGTGCGGTGAGTAGACACTTATCCTGTGGTTCTGTGAGGGGTTTGACTAGGTGACTGATTCCGGCCATGGCGGCAACATCGCCCAGGTATGTGCGGCGCATGGGTTAAGGCCCAATGAGATTATAGACTTCAGCGCGAACATAAACCCGCTTGGCTATCCCCCGGACCTGCCGGATAAGATCCTGAAAGAATTCCAGGCCGTCCTGCATTATCCTGATATAGACGCCTCCTTCCTCCGCAGTGCAATTGCCTCCAACATTCTTCACGGTGAAGAAACAATCTTGATAGGAAACGGCTCTACTGAATTTATATACCTCGCTCCACGCGCCCTTAGACCCGCGACGGGAATAATCTTTGAACCCACATACAGCGACTACGCAAGGGCACTGCGAAACACGGGGGCCGGTGTCAAGGAGATCGTGTGTAAGGGGGATACGTTTGAATGTGACCTGGGCCATCCTGTCCTAAATAGTGCCGGGATAGACGGGAACGCAATGCTCTATCTGTGTAACCCCAACAACCCTACCGGGACCCTGATAAAAAAAGAAGACATATTATCCCTGGCGGAACGGCTCCCCACGATGTATATCGTCGTCGACGAGGCGTTTATGGATTTCGTGGATAAGGCCGAGAACTTCAGCGTCCTTCCTGATGCCGGCAGGGTGAAAAACATCATCGCCCTCCGCTCCATGACAAAGTTTTACGGCTTCCCCGGGCTGAGACTGGGTTACATGGCGGCGCATCAGGAGGTAATTGAACGGATTGAATCTCTTAAGGAGCCCTGGACGATAAACACCCTGGCGCAGGTTGCGGGTATAGCGGCCCTCAAGGACAGACACCACATGGACAGGAGCAGGGAATTTGTATCTGCGGAAAGGGTCTTCCTGTACCGGCAGCTCTCAGCCATAGACGGCCTTACACCACTGCGTCCCAGTGTGAACTTTATCCTGGCGAAGATAACCGACGACGGCCCGACCGCGCGAGAACTGCAGGAATCTCTCATCGGGATGGGAATCCTGATACGGGATTGTGCCAATTTCAAGGGCCTGGGTGACAAATATTTCCGCGTGGCGGTCAGGGGACGTGAGGAGAATCTGCAGTTGGTGTCCTGTCTTGAGACTGTACTTAAAGGATCGGCTGTAAGATGACTGCTCTGCAAAGTCGTCCAAGCATCATGTGTCATTCTGAGCGAAGCGAAGAATCTGGTTTTTGTAGCGTCTGGTCTCCGTACCAGACGTCTTTCCCCTCCCCGTCCGATGCGGAGATCGGACGCTACAACTTAAGGGATTGGCTGCAATAAGATGACTGCAAGGGCAATAATGATACAGGGAACGGGGTCGAGCGTCGGTAAGAGCCTGATGGCAAGCGCTCTCTGCCGGATTTTTAGCCGTGACGGATACAGGGTCGCACCGTTCAAGGCCCAGAATATGGCCCTCAATTCCTTTGTAACCCGTGAGGGAGGCGAAATGGGGAGGGCCCAGGTGGTCCAGGCCGAGGCCGCCGGTGTCGAGCCGTCTGTGGAGATGAACCCCATCCTGTTGAAGCCGACCGCCGACACGGGCTCCCAGGTAATCGTCATGGGCAGGCCCGTCGGCAACATGACGGCGAGGGAGTATTTCGCTGCAAGGACAGAGATGCTCAAGACAATCGCGAAGGCATATAAGAGTCTAGGCGACCGATACGACATTGTAGTAATCGAGGGTGCGGGCAGCCCGGCGGAGATAAACCTGAAGGATAAGGACATAGTAAACATGAAGATAGCCGAACTGACCGATGCCCCGGTGTTACTGGTAACGGACGTAGACAGGGGCGGCGCATTTGCCTGGATAGTGGGCACGCTTGAACTGCTCCAAAAGGACGAAAGGGAGAGGCTGGGCGGCTTTATCTTCAACAAATTCCGCGGCGACCGGGAACTCATTGCTGACGGGCTGGAGATGCTGGAATCGCGGACGGGTATCCCCGTGGTTGGGCTTATACCATACCTGAGAGACATTAACCTGGACGAGGAAGACTCTGTCTGGCTGGATGACTGCAGTACTAACGAAGAGGAACATAATGGAAAAGAGGTCGACATAGCGGTCATAAGACTGCCCAGGGTATCCAACTTCACGGATTTCAATATATTGGGGAAAGAGGGAGCTGTAGGGCTGAGATACGTGGATGATGCTGCGGCGCTCGGCCAGCCGGACCTGATCATCCTGCCGGGCACGAAGAGTACGATAAAGGACCTCCAGTACATAAAAGAAAAGGGTCTGGCTCAGGCCATAACCGACCATGCCCATGACGGCACGATGGTAATGGGCATTTGCGGCGGGTACCAGATGCTTGGTACGTGCATTGAGGACAAAGACCTTGTCGAATCTAACCAGAGTTTTACGGAAGGGCTGGGGCTGCTTAAGGTCTCTACCACATTTTTTGCCGAAAAGCAGACCTTCCAGGTCAAGGCCGTGATGGTGGATGACAGCCCCTTGCCTTTTCGCGTGGACGGGGTGCTCAGCGGCTACGAGATACATATGGGCAGTTCTGAGCGCCACTGTGAGCCGTTGCTGAGGTTAACCGAGCGCGGCGGCAGACCGGTTGACGTGACCGACGGTGCAGTATCGGCCGACGGCCGGGTGATTGGCACGTATCTCCACGGCCTCTTTGACAACGATGAATTCCGGCACCGGTTAATAAGCTACTTAGGGAGAAAGAACGGTACGGCACAAGCTGGCGGTGATAAGCGCCTTTCTTCTAAAATCTTCAAAGAAGAGGCTTATAACCGGCTAGCCGATATAGTGCGGAAAAACCTCAGGATGGATATTATTTACAAGATGCTAGACTTGAAGCACGCCTGATGTCCATCCTCATAAACTGGGTATGGCAGGTCTTCTCGACCTGCCCTATCGCAGGGCAGGAAGCCCTGCGATACCCTCATGCTAGACTTGAGACGTACCTGATGTCTATTGCCGCAAGGGAAACATAAATGCTAGGGGCAGCCATGTTACCGCTACTCCTGGCCTTTGTCATCGACCTGGCTATCGGCGACCCACGGCGCATGCCCCATCCGGTCAGGGCCATCGGCAGGGTGATAGAGTGGGCTGAATCGCCTCTGCGCATGCTGCCCTCGGAAAGATTGGCGGGTATAGTCCTGACAACTCTTGTCGTATCGGCTACATATATATCGACCTCCTGGGTATTATCAATGTCCCTCCATCAGGGTCTGACGTTGTATTTTATTATTGCCACCATCACTCTTTATTTTACAATATCAGTCAAGTCGCTGGCGGACGAGGCGGGTTCGGTTGTCTCGGCCCTGGACTCGGGAGATATAATCGGGGCCCGGCAAAGGCTTTCCAGGATAGTGGGCAGGGATACAGAGAACCTTGATGAGCCTCAGATTATCAGGGCATGTGTAGAGACCGTGGCAGAGGGCACCGTAGACGGCATCATATCCCCCATCTTCTATGCCTCGCTCTGTGGACCTGCCGCAGCCATGGCATATAAGGCCGTAAACACTCTGGACTCTATGGTGGGGTATCGTAATGAAAGATACATGCGATTCGGCTGGGCCTCAGCCCGGCTCGACGACCTGGCCAACTACATACCCGCTCGCATCTCCTTCAGACTAATCGCCGTAAGTTCTTATATCTGCGGCAAACCGGTTCGGGAGTGTATACACGTAGCCACAAGAGACGGGCACAGACACCCCAGTATAAACAGCGGTATACCTGAGGCGGCATTTGCGGGGGCGCTGGGTGTGCAGCTTGGCGGGCCCAGCACCTATGGTGGTATACTCTCGGATAAACCACTTATAGGTGACCCAAAGGAGCCCCTCACTATTGAAAGGATAGAAGAGGCTGTAAATATTGCGTATGTGACGTCATTTCTGGCGCTTGGAATGGGGCTCATAATAGGTGCCATAGTTTTTGTAGTCTAGAAATAGGACAATGTCAAAACTCCCACGTATACTCATCGCCGGCACACACAGTGGAGTGGGCAAGACCACCCTCACACTGGCGCTGATGGCAGAGCTGAGGAAAAGGGGACTGGAGGTCCAGGGGTTCAAGGTAGGTCCCGATTACATAGACCCCAGTCACCACACCGCCGTCACCGGCCGTCCGTCACGCAATCTCGATACCTGGATGATGGGTGCCGATGCCTGCCTAGAGTCGTTCCGGTGTGCGGTAATGCAGGCCGATATATCCGTTATTGAGGGTGTTATGGGGCTGTATGACGGGCACAGGGACGGGTCGGGTGCGGGTAGTACGGCCGAGCTGGCAAGGCTGTTGGAGGCGCCTGTTATCCTGCTTGTCGATGCCAAAGGTCTGGCACAGAGCGCCGCAGCACTGGTCATGGGATACAAGGGATTTGACCCAAAGGTATCCACGGCGGGCGTTATCCTGAACGACGTCTCCAGCGGGAAGCACCTGAAATTTCTGAAAGACCCTATAGAAAGGCACTGCGGCCTGCCCGTACTGGGTTACATGGGCAGGGAGAGCCGGTTTGCCCTGCCGGAGAGGCATCTTGGCCTCATACCGCATGGCGAGGGTACGGTCGGCACCGGGTTCTACTCCAGGTTGGCAGAGGTACTGGAGCACGTAGATGTTGGTCGCATCCTGGACATTGCAGTCTCTGCCCCGGAGATGCCGGCGCAGCCGGCGGTGAACATCTTTCATCATTCAGAGAACCAGGTCCCGGTACGAATAGCCCTTGCCAGAGATGAGGCCTTTAGTTTTTACTACGAGGACAATCTGGAGCTTTTGAGGTCGCTTGGTGCGGAACTCATACCGTTTAGCCCGCTCAGGGACCCGGCGCTGCCATCGGACATTGATGCCATATACATAGGGGGCGGTTTTCCTGAACTCCACGCCCGTGAGCTTGAGTCAAACAAGGCTATCAGAACGGAACTGCGGACGGCAGCCGATAATGGGGTGGTGGTATATGGGGAATGCGGTGGCATGATGTACCTTCTCGAAACACTGATTGACTTTGAAGGCGGTTCATATAAGATGAGCGGTGTACTTCCGGGCGCCTCACAGATGACCAAAAAGAGACAAGGCCTGGGTTATGTCGACGTCAGGTCCACAAATGATAACATCCTCTGTAAAAGAGGAGAAACTTTTAGAGGGCATATCTTCCACTGGTCAACCCTCAAAGAGGTATCCGAAAGCACTACGTTTGCCTATGAGGTTTCAAGGCCGGGCGGGGGAACAAGACCCGACGGCATTTTCAGAGACAACGTCCTCGCATCATATACCCATGTACACTTCGCCGGCAAACCTTGTATGGCTATGAGGCTGCTTACCTCGGCGAGAAGGGCCAGGGTATGAATACGGCTGTGGTAGTTGTAGCCCATGGAAGCAGGGTGAAGGAGGCCAACAGGGGACTCTACAGCGTGATAGAATATCTGAGGGCTACGGGCAGGTGGGAGATGGTAGAGCCCTCTTTCTTGCAGTTCGAGGAACCGGGTCTTTCCCGTGCGGTGGAGGGTGTCATCAACAGAGGCGCCGAGAAGGTGGTAGTCGTGCCACTGTTGCTTTTTGCGGGCAATCATCT
This sequence comes from Planctomycetota bacterium, assembly GCA_030623665.1. Taxonomy (GTDB): domain Bacteria; phylum Planctomycetota; class Brocadiia; order Brocadiales; family Bathyanammoxibiaceae; genus Bathyanammoxibius. The sequence continues at coordinate 4,408 of JAUXLO010000019.1, read as the reverse complement.
GCAGAAAGACATACCCGAGGAGATAGAGAAACAGAGGTCAAGTCACACCGGCGTAGAGATAGTCCTTACGCGGCACATGGGCATAGACGGCAGGGTTGCCCAGATGGTGGTAGAGAGGATAGATGAGGCGGACAATAACGTGAAGGTCGCCAGTAAAACAAAGGACATCCCACTAAGACCGCAAGACATTGAGGATGAAAGCTTCAGGATACTCAGTGAGTTAGTGGACCTGGAGCAGTTTCCCGGTGATTTTAGGCCGATCGTACAGCGGATAATCCATACCACAGGAGACCCGGAATTTGCCAAGACCCTGGTATTCCATCCCGACGCGGTAACCTCAGGGGTTGAGGCAATAAGGGCAGGTCGGCCGATCCTGACGGATGTCACCATGGTACAGGCAGGGATAGACAAGAACATCCTCTCCCACTTTGGCGTAGAGGTCATTTGCAAGATATCGGACGCCGGGGTTAGGCAGGATGCTGAGTCCTCAGGGAGCACCAGGGCCGCCACCGCCATAAGGGCTGCTGCGGACGTGGTTTCGGGGGGCATAATAGCCATTGGCAATGCGCCGACTGCCATTATGGAGACCGTAAGGCTGATAAAGAATGAAGGGATAAAACCCGCCCTCATAGTCGGTGTACCGGTCGGGTTCGTTGGCGCAGTGGAGTCAAAGGAAGAATTAGAGAGAATTTCAGTACCTTTTGTTACAAACCGTGGCAGGAAGGGTGGAAGCACCGTGGCCGTAGCTATAGTAAACGCCATCATCAGGATAGCCAGGGATAAATACCATGGAGAACCTTAGGTACGGCTTTACTACCGGCACATGCGCTGCGGGGGCCGCACGGGCTGCGGCACAGGGGCTGACTACGGATACAGGCTCCATCCCTGACAGCGTGGAGGTTATCACCCCCTCTGGTATACCTGCGAGACTGGAGGTACTGGAGAAAAGGCTTAAGCCCGGTCTGTTTGCCCAGAGCGCCGTCAGGAAGGACGCAGGCGATGACCCGGACGTTACTCACGGGTGCCTGATATTTGCCAGGGTAGAGCCATGCCCTGGAAAGGGGGTTATCATAAACGGCGGTGAAGGTGTCGGCAGGGTGACGAGGCCCGGCCTTCGGGTTCCTCCGGGGGAGGCGGCCATAAACCCGGTGCCTAGAACGATGATAAGGGACTCCGTAAGTGGGTTCATGGGACGGGATACGGGCCTGAAGGTCACTATCTCTGTGCCCGGTGGAAGGAAGATAGCGGAGAAGACGTTTAATCCCAGGCTGGGCATCCTGGACGGGATATCCATAATAGGCACTACCGGCGTTGTGAAGCCCATGTCTCTGGAGAGCCTAAAGGCGTCCCTGGTGTGCGCCCTGGACGTGGCCAGGGCGATGGGCCACGAAACGGTGATACTTGTGCCCGGGAACCTGGGAGAAAAGGCGGTTCTGCGGACGTTCAAGGTGCCCACCGAACAGATAGTACAGATTAGTAACTTCCTCGGGTTTGGCCTTGCCGAGGCCGGGGAAAGGGGATTTTCAAGGATAATACTCGCCGGCCATCCTGGCAAACTTGCCAAATTGATACGCGGCGACCTGGATACACACAGCATGAAATCGCCACCCGCCATGGATGTCGTAGTCAAGATTCTTGAGGAAAATGGCCTGGAAGAGTCTATCATTAGAATTATCAAAGACTCCCCCACTGTAGAGGGCATAATACAACAATTAAAGAGAAACGATAAGCTCTTCATGATGGACGATATAGCAGATATGATAGGGGACAAGGCAAGGGGGTTCCTTGGTCCTGAGGTAGATGTGGGGGTAGTACTCTTCGACATGCAAATGGACGTTACAGGCATTTCGAAAGGGGCAACGGATTGGCAAAAAAGCTTGCAAACAACGTAGCCATAATAGGCTGCGGTCCAGGCGCTATCAGCCATATGACCCTGAGGGCCCTAAAGTGCATCCAGGAGGCGGATGTGATAGTGGGCAGTCGGAGGCTCTTAAACCTGTTTCCGGAGGTGAGGGCTGAAAAGCTTGTCCTTGGTAGAAATTACAGGCCCTTATTGACCAAGATAGGACGGCTCCGTGCCAGGAAAAAGGTCGTTGTGCTTGTAAGTGGCGACCCCGGCTTTTTTAGCTATGCGAGGTTGGTGGTTACCAGATTGGGGAAGGAAAATTGCGACGTAATACCCGGAATAAGCTCCATCCAGCTTGCCTTTGCCTCAATAAAACTGCACTGGTGTGATGCCCGCTTTGTGAGTCTCCATGGTCGTAAGACCGAATTGGATAACCTGGTGGAGGTCGTTAAGACACACGATAAGGTAGCCGTCCTTAACGACACCTCGATAAGCCCAAAGCTTGTATGCCATGCCCTGAAGAAGGGTGGTGTCAAGGGGAAGAAGGTGTATCTGTGCGAAAACCTTTCACTGGACAATGAAAACATAAAAGAGTACGACCTTACGTCCATCAGTAAGGCCAATTCAAATAATAATATGAATGTAATGATATTTGTATCAGAAGGTTTCAACTAGATATATGCCCTCCCACGCGTCAGGCAATTTCTACGGCATCGGTATAGGTCCCGGAGACCCCGAATTACTCACCCTAAAGGCCCTTCGCATCCTCAAAGAGACGGACGTAGTCTTCGTCCCGAAGGCAGGCATCAAGGAAGAGAGTATGGCGCTGGAGATCGTCCAGCCCCTTATAAATGGCAAGAAGGTGATAGAAAAGGTCTTTCCCATGATAAGGGATACGGACAAACTCCAGGAGTTCTGGCTTGATGCCGCCAGGGCGATTAAAGAGGAGTTAGACGAGGGCAGAGACGTGGCCTTCCTTACGATAGGCGATTCGCTGACCTTCAGTACATACGTATATCTACTACGATGCCTGAGGGATATGGTTCCAGAGGAGAAGATTCATACCATACCGGGCATTACATCATTCAATGCTGCGGCGAGCCTTGTCAACCTGCCCCTTGCACAGCGTGACGAGAGGCTTGCTGTCGTACCCGTATCCGATGATGTAGAGGAATTGAGACCCATTCTTGAGAAATTTGACACCGTAGTGCTTATGAAAGTAGCGAAGAAACTGGATAAAGTAATAGCGCTGCTAGAGGATATGGGCCTTGCGGAGTCTTCGGTATTTGCCTCGCACGTGGGACTTGAAAACGCATACGTCACCAGCGACATCAGCAAACTAAAGGGCAGCGGGAAGGGCTACATGTCCATAATAATAGTCAAAAGACCGCTTGCGTAGATTTTTAGATACGCCCGGAATGTCATATCGTGTAAGCAGGTTTTCCACAGGCATAGCTATAGGTGATGAGAGGTTCCATAGAAGACAGGTTCATCGGCTCCATACTGGGGCTTGCAATAGGCGATGCTATGGGGATGCCCTTTGAAGGCTGGCAGCCCGACCAGATACGGGATTACTGGAAGGACAAGGTCTTCCTGCCCTCACCACCGAGGGGGCTGGAACCCGGCCAATACACGGACGACACGCTCATGACCATCTGTCACCTTAAGAGTCTGATAGACTCGGGCAGGATGGAGCCGGGGGATACGGCACAAAAATTCATTCAGTGGTTCGACTCCGGCGAGCTTCGTGGGATAGGCAGGTCTACCGCCATCTCTATGCAAAGGCTTAAACAGGGTCGTTCCTGGCAGGAAAGCGGGGCAACGGGGGAATATGCCGCGGGTAACGGCGGGGCCATGAGGATTGCCCCGGTAGGACTTTTCTACTATAACGACCTAAAATCACTAAAGGAGGCCGTCCGGCAGGCGGTCGTGATAACACATAATAATACAGAGGCGGTAGCCGGGGCAACGGCAGTGGCCTACTTGGTGGCGAGGGGCGCCAAAGGGGACCTCGACCCGGACACCGCAATAAGCGACACAAGGGAGTTTGTCGGTGACTCGGCGGTATCGAAGAATCTGGCCAGGGCAGAAGCACTTTTAAAAGACAACGCAAGCCCCGAAGAGGCCCTTGACGTACTGGGTACTTCCGGGTATGTCGTAGAGACGGCGGCCAGTGCTGCATTTTGCTTCCTGCACACCCTTCAGGATTTCAAAGACACTGTGGTTAACGCCATACAGGGCGGCCTGGACGCCGATACAACGGCTGCGGTAGCCGGTGCCATAAGCGGCGCCTTTAACGGAAGGAGCAAGATACCTCAAGACTGGATAAGCGGCCTTGAGGATAAAGAGCTACTCACCTCTATGGCAAGTAAGCTATATGACGTATGTAAAAGAAATGAATGAAGGGGAAATTCAATGAAGGTCTACTTTATCGGTGCGGGGCCTGGAGACCCTGAGCTGCTTACCATAAGGGGCAGGAAGGTACTTGAGAAGGTCGGCTACTGCCTCTATGCAGGTTCCCTGGTAAACGAGGATATATTAAAATACACCAGGCCGGGCACG
>JAUXLO010000013.1 GCA_030623665.1 Planctomycetota bacterium | reverse complement strand
AGACTTTTTTTTGAGAACGACATGCGGTTCTTGTCTCAGTTTTAGCATAACCACCTAACCGCCTTCCCTAGTATCTAGTCTGGCCATGTTGAAGGTGTGTACACCTGCGGCATAAAATATTCGCCTCTGTTAAGGACGTTCTCTAGAAGACATGAAAGTAAGCTATAAGTGGCTAAAGGAATATTGTAATTTTAACTTTCCTCCAGAGGAACTTGCCGAAGCCCTAACGGGGGTCGGCCTGGTAGTGGAGGAGCTAAAGCCCCTGCAGGACGACTACTGCCTGGATATAGAGGTAACCTCAAACAGGCCGGATTGCCTGGGTCTTCTGGGCATTGCCCGTGAGGTGGCCGCCATAGCCCGCAGTAAGCTGCACCTTCCCAAGGCCGACTATACGCCCGAAAAAGTGCCTGTAGACTTTAAGGTTAAGGTGGAGGATTCTGAACTGTGCCCGCATTACACCGCACGAATAATCCGCGGTGTAAAGGTAGGCCCTTCACCTTCATGGCTGCAGAAACGCCTCGAGGCGGTAGGTCTCAGGCCGATAAATAACGTGGTGGACGCTACCAACTACGTGCTGCTTGAATCCAGTCAGCCCCTCCATGCCTTTGATATGGACAAGCTGAGAGACAAAAAGATTGTAGTAAGGCATGCCGCTAAGGGAGAGGCACTTAAAACTATTGACGGGATAAGGCGCGACCTTACGCCTGAGACACTGGTTATTGCTGACGGGGCGAGGCCCGTTGCCATTGCCGGTGTTATGGGCGGCACTGAGACGGAGGTGGGGGAGGCGACCAGTAATGTCCTGCTTGAATCGGCCAGGTTCAGGCCGTCGGCGGTGAGGCGTGCGGCAAAGAGGTTTACGCTGTCTACGGACTCGTCCTACCGCTTCGAGAGGGGGGTTGACCCGGAGGGCGTGGACTGGGCGTCAAGAAGGGCCATCCGATTGATACAGGAACTGGCCGGCGGCAAGACCTCAAAACATGTAATTGATATCGGCTCCGGAAAGACCAAGAAATCGGTCATTTCTCTGAGGATGCCGCGACTCAACGCCATCCTGGGCACCCGGATAGAAGCGGTTGCAGCGAAGGACATGTTGTCGCGGCTCGGGTTTGAGGTCAAGGGCGGCAAAGAGAGGTTGAACGTGACCGTGCCCAGTTTTCGGGGTGACGTCTCCATGGAGGTCGACCTTATAGAGGAGGTGGCACGCATATACGGCTACAACAATGTCCCCACCGACACCGGCCTGAGCATCCAGCTAAAACCCCGGAGCAGGTATGAGCAGGTGGAAGACAGGACCCGTGAGCTCCTGGTGGGCTGGGGCCTTACGGAGGTGATAACATACAGTATTGTAGATAACGCACGTCATGGGAGATTTGGCACATTTTCCGACGCCCAGCCACTTACCATCCGGAACCCTATTCGGAAGGAGGAGGACAGCCTGAGGCAGACGCTTATGGGTAATCTCCTCCGGGTAAAGAGGCACAACCAGGACCGCGGCGTGCCCCGGGTCAAGATATTCGAGGTTTCTCGTGTCTATCTCCCGGCAGCGGCAAAAGTTTCTGAAAAACTGCCCGATGAGAAGACCAGTCTCTGTCTGCTCTGGGAGGAAGAGGGAATCGGGACGGAAGAGGCGTTTTACGCCCTTAAAGGTGTGGTTGAGGGCATACCTTCCACCTTCGGCCTCAGTGGTGTTTTGCAGTGGCAGGGGTACTCTGGCGGACCCTTTGAGCAGAAAAGGTCCTGCCGGGCGGAGCTTGGAGGTAAGGTGCTGGGGGTGTTGGGGGAGATAAGAAAGGACATTGTAGAGGAGTACGACCTTAACTCTCCTCCAATTATGGCCGAGATAGATTTTGACCTTATCGTGGAAAAGGCCGACCTCGTGACGGCCCTTAAGAAACTTCCTCTCTATCCGCCTGCCGTAAGGGACATGGCCGTGGTGGTGGATGAACGGGTGGGCTGGGCGGATGTCGAGAGGTGCATAAAGGAATCCGGGCTTCAATTCCTGGAGTCAATAGAGTTTTTTGATCTCTATCGCGGCAAGCAGCTCCCTGCGGGCAAGAAGAGCCTTGCCTTCAGGCTCTGCTATCGCGCCCCCGACAGGACCCTCAGGGGTGAGGAGGTCAACGAGATGCAGAAGCTGGTGGAAGAAAGACTCGACAGGGAACTGGATGCAAAGCTTAGATAGCCCATGGATTAGCTATATCAACGACCGTAAAGGTCATTGTCTACCAGAAACATTTGATGATTGGGTATCGCAGGGCTTGCTGCCCTGCGATAGGCAGGTCAAGAAGACCTGCCTTACCCACCTGCACGGTGCGCCGAGACCCATCCTACAATACTACATTGTTTTATTCAGCCAAGTGGGCAGGGGCAAGCCCTGCCCCTACAACTAATCCACCTTACCAGCCCCCTTCCCTATGGCCCTTTCGAGGAGTTTTAGTTTGGCCTCTACAAATTCATTCCAGCCAGTCTTCAGGGAGAACGGCAACTTACTATATGCCTCCAGTTCAGCGCCCATCGAATATATGGTAAGGCCGCTGAGCGAAAGCCTGCGGCCAACCAGGTCCTGATGCCTCTCCTTTATGACCGCCCCGTCCAGGGCCTGCATGGCGTCTTCTACCCTGGTGCATAGCGCAGGGTATTTGTTGGTAAACCTGATCGTCAATGCCTTAAGAAATTCCCCTAGGTCGTAATGCACGCTATACGGCACGTACCGGCCGGCTATGTGGGCGCTGACGGTGAACGTATTGGTGAGCCGGTCCGTCTCGATTATATTTACTATCTCTGCGGGCAACAAACCACTCAGCTCAAGCGCCAGCTCCTCCAGCAGAGGTATCAGTCCCTTAAAACCTTCCATATCAATAAGCGACGCGGTCCGGACGTTGTCCATCTTAACGGCCTTCTCGTCCTGGACAGGGTCTACGTATGCATCTACGACAGATGCGGCGAGCTCGCGGGCAGGCCGGGTGGAGTTCTGGACAAAGGCCTCGATAACCTTGTCGTACGGCCAGCCGTCAAGCGCCTCTTCGTTCTCAGAGACGATTACGTATCTGGCGCTGTCGCCTATCTGATACAAGACCTCTACCATGCCCATAAAACAGGCATCCAGACCGAGTATGTCTATAGAATCCTTTCCATTGGTCTTCTTTATGCTTTTTGTAATCTCGGACAGGGCCTCTTCCATCTCGTCGATTCCGAGTATGTCCACCTTCCCCCCGCCGTCGTCCATGTCATGCAGCATCCCCATCCATCCCTCGCCGTAGCCTCCCAGTAGGATGAAATAATTCTCCGCCGGCAGGCTCTCTACGGCCCATGAGGCAAACGTGGAAAGCGTGTCAGGGTCCCCTGTATTTAACTCCTTACCCTTCCACTCCGGATTTACCGCCTCCAGGGGTAAGCTGACCAGATAATCCTTTCGCACCTCGTACAGGTGGCCGCGTTTATCCGTCCTGTCCACCAGCACCACCACCCGCACGTCGTAGTTGGACCCAATCCCCCTCAACTCATCGAGGTTCTGGAGGGTAAACCAGTCAAGGAAGTTGTCGCCTGCCAGGTAGAGGATGCAGGTCCATTTTGCAAGGGGTCTGCGGCCTTCGGCACAAAGGCCCCATGTATAGAGGGTACACAAAATAAGGAGGGCAATAAAAGGTATTAACCTGTTAAGTCGCACGGTCAGACCGTTCCGTGATGTTCTATGCGTTTCTGTATCCCGTTTTCCAGGATATGGACCTTTTTGACCAGTTTCCCTATCATCTCGCGCATGCGGGCCAACCTCAGACCATCTCGTTCGTCTTTTACAGCCTGACAGTCATACTCTCCATCAGCCTCTGGATGAAAGCGGGGAATTATTAGGCCGCCCTATGATGCTCTATGCTATCCAGCATGGAGTTCTCAAGGACCTGCATCTCCTGGGTCAGTTCACTTAACCTCGCTTGTGTCTGGATCAATTTTGCGACAAGCTCATTCGTCTCCGCAAGCCTTCTGGCCATTCTCGCCACCATCTTCTGGATGAAAGCGGGGAGCTCATCGTAGCACTCCTTGCACTGCTTCTCACCTATGACTATCACCTCGCACTCCGTACGTGCCTCGGCCGTTGCAGTGCGCGGCTTCCCATCACAGAGTATGGCGCGTTCGCTGAGGAACTCTCCCTCACTCACTTCCCCCAGTTCTATAGTCTTATCCAGCACCTGCTTGGTCATCGTAAGCGTGCCGCTCTCTATGAAGAACATCTCTTTGGCGATGCTCTTCTCTTTAAAAAGGATGTCCCCCGGCTTAAGGACCTTCACTTTGGCGCCCTCAAAGCTGAAATCAGATATAATAGCCATCTCTTATCCTCCCACTTTAGATAGTGAATACCTCGGTACAAGTCAAAAGGGTGGCCCTCGTACCCGAATGTCTTTATAACGCCCTCAAGTATTAACACAGGCTCGTATTACGCCTGACGAATAGTATCACGAGAACTCCGGGCGTCATACCGCCGTATATTTCCTGGTGGTCACTTACAGGATAAAGGATGCGGGTTCATTTTGCAAGGAGGGTCTGCGGCCTTCGGCACGAATACCGTCTGCACAGAAGGTCTGCAAGATGAGGAGAACAATAAGGGAAATTAGTCAGTAAAGGGATGCATTATTAAACCGTCCCATGATGTTCTATGCTCTGTAGCAGGGAGCTTTCGAGGAGCTGCATCCGCATGGCCAGGTCCTTTACCATCTCCTGCGTGCGCGCCATTTTTACGACCAGTTCGTTCATCTGTTGAAGTCTGTCGGCCATTATCCTCAACATCTTCTGGATAAAAGGGGGAAGGACATCAAAGTACTTCCTGCACTGTTTTTTATCTATCACAACCACTTCGCAATTAGTGTATGCCTCGGCTGTTGCAGAGCGTGGAAGCCCCTCGCCAAGTATGGCACGTTCGCTAATGAACTGTCCGGCGCCCACCTCACCCAGTTTTATACTCTTGTTCAGCACCCGCTTGGTTATCATAATCGTACCGCTCTCTATAAAGAACATCTCATCGGAAGGGCTGCCCTCATAAAAAAGTATGTCTCCCGGCTTGAGAGTCTTTGTCTTAGCATCTTCAAAGCGGAAATCAGAAACAGTAGCCATCTCTTATCCTCCTACTCTAGATAGTAAATACCTCAGTACAAGTCATAGGGTACCGCTGTACCCAAAAGTTTTTACAAGGTCTCCAGAGACTAGCAGGGGCTCGCATTACGCCTGATGAACAGCCTTACAAAATTATACATGGCAAAATATTCCCAGGCGAAGGGGCCGAAACCAAAGAAACCTGCCAAGGGCATCTCAAAGATCTTTATTCCCGGCGTAAAAGGCGCGATATAGACCCACTTTGCTGCGGCCCAATAGTTCCAGAACTCCCACAGGAAACCGCAGAGGTAGCCCGCCACAAATAGGCAGAGAATCCTTTCCATGGTCCCTTCCTTCAGGTCCCTGAGCAGTGATTCGCCGCCACTGGAGTACACTATCGGGTCCAACAGTATTACAAAGCCCGTCCACACGAATGCAAAGAGATAGCGGGCATGATGCTGGCTCGCCAGGAGCGGTATCATCACAAAAAGAAACCCAAGCACCATACCGCCGTATATTATCCTGTTCGTTACCTGGAGCTTAGATATCTTAAACCCCCGGAACACCTTAAGGGTCGTCAGCAGTTCCGCCGTCTGAAACAGAGCGGGCATTATAGTGGCAAAGGCAAGGCACAGCCCCACACTACGTATTATGGGGTTATCCGGCAGGCCGCGGTACTCCCAGTTCTGAAGGTGTAAGTTATATATCTCGAAGATCAGCCAGAACCCTACCGAGAGCGGTAGTTGCAGGAAAAATTCGCGTTTTCTTGTACTGATGAGCGAATTGCCCTTGAGTTTGAAGATGAGGGCATCCACAAAAAGTATATAGCCCCACCAGCAGATGGGGGTTGTCCATATGCTTATTGACCTGGCAAAGGGGTATCCGTTTTGTAGGACTAGTGTCGACTCGGCCACCAGTATAAGGCCAAGACCAACCCACCCATGGCCTTTGAAGTAACCCCCACCGGCAATGGAGTGTGCGAGCTGTCTCACATAGTAATCCTTAAAGTAGTGACGTCTATTCTACCGGTTTTAATTCTACTACGTTGACCTTTCCAAATTCACTGAGGGGCCGGTCAAACTTCTTCTCGTCCCCTACCACCAGGAGTGTTATCTTATCGGGGTGTAGATACTTCCTTGCCACTCTCAGCACCTCTTCCTTGGTAACGGCCTTGATGTTTGCCACGTAGGTATCCAGGTAATCAAGGGGCAGGCCCTTGTACTCAATATCTACCATGTGGCTTACTACTGCGGCGCTGGTAGTGAAAAGGAAGATGAACCGGTTTATAAAGGTGTCCTTTGCACCCTTAAGCTCATCGTCATTTACCGCCTCCTGTTTTATCCTCTGAATCTCTTCCAGGATGAGTTCTATGGCCCTTGTGGTGGACCCGACCTTGGTCTGGCAGGAGACAAAGAAGAATCCAAGGTCTCTTGGGGTATGGAACGCACTGTAGACGGAGTAGGCGAGCCCCTCCTGGTCCCTTACCTTTTTAGGTATCCTGGCCGTAAAGCTGCCCTCACCCAGGATAAAGTTCATTATCTTGACGGGAAAATAGTCCGGGTTGGTCCTCTCAATCCCTACGTGGCCAAGAAGGATGGTGGACTGACTCAGGTCCTTGTCCACATAGTTTACGGAAATCTCCATCTCATCGTCTACCTTCGGTACGTCCGGGAAGTCTATCTTCTCTTTTTTCCACCCCCTGAAAACGTTTTCGAGTTTCCGTATCATCCCCCCCGTATCAAAGTCACCGGATATACCCATAATCATGTTGTTCGGATGGAAATACCTGTCATGGAAGGCGATCATCTCGTCTCTGGTGATACCTGGAATCGTGTCGGCATAGCCGTTGACCTTCCGGTTGTAAGGATGTGGTTCATAGATCAGCCTGCGAAATTCCCTGAATGCTATTTGGGCAGGGTTGTCGTTTTCTCTCCTTATGGCCTCGAGGACCTCTTCCTTTCTCTTTTGTATCTTGTCTTCCGTGAAGGCGGGATGCATCAGTACGTCGGCAAAGATCTCAAGTGTCTTGTCCAGGTCTTTTGACATCGCGGAGAGTCCGGCAGAGCCCTCCTCCCGGCCGATACTCGTCTCTACGGAGGCGGCCATGTATTCCAGTTGCCTGTTAATCTCCTCGCCGCTCATGGTCTCTGTCCCGCCCGAACGCATTACGTGCCCGACAAGGGCCGCCAGGCCGGCCTTGTCCTTGGGCTCGTAAATGGAACCTGTTCTGATAGCCGACGTTATGTTCACCAGCGGGAGTTCGTGATCCTCTAGAAGAAAGAGAATCATCCCGTTCGACAGCACCCGGCGTTCTACCTTGGGCGGCGACCACTCTAGCGGCTTATATTTAAACTTTGAGACTATCTCCGCACCCCTGGACTGGGGCTTTGCAGGAACTGCACCTTTCCCCGGCATCGCGTGCTGGGCGCATACATAGCCGCTGAGTGCAACAGACAGGGCCAGGGTTATAACCACGACGTTCCAGGAACCATTTCTCCTCATCCTTCTTCTAGGCCCCTTTCTTCTTCTGGACTAATGTGCCCACGGTGCGGTTCGTTTTAATGAAATATTTTTTCGCCACCCTCATGACGTCTTCTGCGGTTACGGCCTTTATCCTCTCAACAGCGGTGTTTACATAGCGCCAGTCTCCGGCTATGGCCTCGTAATAACCTATCTCGTCGGCCAGGCCTGAGTTCGATTCCAGGCCGCGGATGAAATTGGCCTCGAGCTGGTTTTTTATCTTCTGAAGCTCCCAATCCGAGGGGGGCTCGGTCTTAAGTCTTTCCAGTTCCTCATATATCGCCTTTTCTACCTCCCCGGCAGTGTGCGGGTGGCGGGGGCTTGCGAAGACAAAGAACAGATCGGGATATTTCGAACCTCCGGAATAGCTCCTTGCCATTACCGCAATCCTCTTATCCTCTATCAGCGACTCGTAAAGACGGGAGGTCCTGCCGCTGGAAAGAAGGCTCTGTATGACATCGAAGACGTACTGGTCGGGGTGTGTAATCTCCGGTTTATGGTAGCCAATGGCCACCATCGGGTTTGCGTCATACTCCACCTCTATCCTGCGTTCACCTTTTTGCTCCGGCTCTACCGTCTTTACCTCAGGGATGGGCGGCTGGGCGGGGATGTCGCTGAAATATTCCTCCACAAGGTCAATTACCTCCTGCGGGTTTATGTCTCCCACCACGACGATCACTGCGTTATTCGGGGCGTAGTATTGGGTAAAATATGCCTCAGTCTCTTCTTTAGTAATGTTATTTATGTCCGACATCCAGCCTATGACTGGCCAGCCGTAAGGATGCGCCGTAAAAGCCGCCGCGTTTAACTGTTCAAACATGAGGCCGAAAGGACTGGTCTCCGTGCGCATCCTCCTCTCCTCCATTACCACGTCCTTTTCGGAATAGAATTCCCGGAGTACCAGGTTCTTCATCCTGTCCGACTCCAGGAAGGCCCACAGTTTCAGCTTATTTGCCGGCAGGTTGCAGTAGTAGCGGGTGATGTCGTCACTCGTTGAGGCGTTTATCCCCGTGGCCCCGCTTCTCATGTATATGGCCCAGAATTCCTCGGTGTTCGTTATCTCCTTGAGCCTCTTCCTTACCTCTGCCAGTTCCGCCTCCAGGGCCAGGCGCTCCTGTTCGTCGGTCGTAGTGGCGATGGCCAGTACCAGCTCGTCCTCCTTCTCCAGGAGCGGTTTCTCTTCCTCCCAGTCCTTCGTGCCGAACAGTTCTGTGCCCTTAAACATCATGTGCTCAAAGAGGTGAGAGGCTCCGGTGATACCCGGACGCTCATTCACTGAGCCTACCTTAAAGACTATCCTTAGCGAGACCGTGGGGCTCTGGTGTTTTTCCAGCATAAGCAGTGTAAGCCCGTTCTTCAGGACGTGCTCTTTGACGTCAAGCCTCAGCTCCTGGGCATTGAGGAGGGCTGTGTGCAGGAGCAAGGTCAGCATAACGGCAAAAACTATAAGGCAGTTCCTGCAGGTTTTCATAGTCTTCGTTTTCTTCCCGGTCGAGCTTTCTCGGATGTAGGTGATGATGCTATACTTATGTATGGTATTTAGCGTTTATGGTGACGTATTCGTGGGAGAGGTCGCAGGTCCAGAACTCGGTCTTTGATTTGCCGAGGCCCAGATGGAGGCGTATGCACACCTCCTTTTTCTTCATCTCCTCCAGGAGTTTCTCTCGCTCGAAGTCCGCAGAAACTCCCCCTTCAAATACAAGAACGTCCCCAATATATAGCTTGAGTCTTTGCTCGTCAAGGGGAATGCCCGCCGCACCTGCCGCCGATATAATCCTTCCCCAGTTGGGGTCTTCTCCGTTTATCGCGGTCTTGACCAGCGGGGAGTTCCCGATAGCATTGGCCACCCTCAGCGCATACGCTTCTGTAGGCGCGCCGCCTATCTCTATCATCACGAGTTTGGTCGCCCCTTCACCGTCCTTAACTATTTCCTTTGCAAGGTGGTGTGTGACGTAGTCCAGCGTCTCCCTGAAGGCAGGGAGGACCATGGTGGCGTCGTCGATTACCGGACCGCCTCCCGCTCCATTGGCGAGGATGACGACCATGTCATTGGTGCTCATATGTCCGTCCACGCCAATCCGGTTAAAAGAACGGGTTACGGAGTCTCTCAGGCATCTGCTCAGCACCTTGTTTGGGACGGAGGAATCCGTGGTGAGGAAACAGAGCATCGTGGCCATATTGGGGGCTATCATGCCAGCACCTTTGGCCACCCCGCCAATGGTGATTACCTGGTCCCCGGCCCTTGTCATTACAGCAATCTCCTTTGTACAGGTATCGGTGGTCATTATCGCCTGTGCAAACGCATGTCCGTTTTGTATCTCAGGGCCCAGGCTCTGTACGGCGCCTTTTATCCCGGAGGCTACCTTTTCCACGGGCAGTCGTTCACCGATTCTACCGGTAGAGGCCACCAGCACGTCATCGGATGACACACCTAATGAACTTGCAGTGACCGCCACCAGCGTCCTTGCGTCTTCATAACCCTTTTTGCCGGTGCAGGCATTCGCATTACCGCTATTGACCACCACGGCACGTATCTCGCCCTTCTTTACTGCTTCACGGCTGTACACCACCGGGGCGGCCACTATCTGATTGGTAGTGAACATGGCGGCGGCCTGTGCCGGATGCTTAGAGAGTATGACCCCCACGTCGTAGCCGTCCTTCTTGAGACCGCAGTGGGCCGCTCCAGCGAGAAATCCCTTTGGCGCAGTTACACCTCCTGGTATCTTTTTCATGACCTACTCCTGTTCGTCAGAAATTAGTGTGTAAGTGGCTAGTTTGTAGACCAGTCTGGCGGCGAGGAAGTCGGGTGCCACATTGTCAGGCTCCGGGCAGAGTTCCATCACGTCAAAGCCGACTATCCTCCTCTTTTCCGACAGCCTTCTCAGCAGTCTAAGGACCTCATACCATCCCAGCCCTCCGGGCTCCGGGGTCCCTACCGAAGGCATGACAGAGGGGTCAAACCCGTCCAGGTCAACGGTCACATAGACCTCCTCGGAGAGCCTCTCTATTACCTCGTCGGGCCAGTCTTCCCTGTAGTTGATATTTCTCTGGTAAAACGGTTTAAGGCCCTTCTCCACCACGAAACTGTGCTCTTCCTCGGAAAAACTCCTGATACCGACCTGGGTGATGCCGGAGAGTTCGTACACACGGCGCATGACGCTGGCGTGGCTGTATATGGTGCCGGCGTAGGAATGCCTCAGGTCAAGATGGGCGTCTATCTGAAGCACCGAGAGTTGCGGAAAGAACTCCTTATGGGCGCGGACCAAGCCGAGGGTGATGCTGTGTTCACCACCCAGTGTTGCCAGCATCTTGCCCCGTTTAAGAATCTCACCGGCCGCCTCCTCAACCCTCTTTATCATCTGTTCGGGGCTGCCGTGTTCCGGCATGAGTTCGGGGAGTGTGTGTATGCCCCGTGTAGAGACGTCACAGAGGAGTTCCTCGTCAAAGGTCTCCAGATTTCTTGATGCGTTTATAATGGCCTGTGGCCCATCCTTTGCGCCGGTACGGTAGCTCGCAGTGGCGTCATAGGGCACGGGTAGTATCACTAAGCGACCTTTTTCGAATTGGGAGTGCTCTTCAGGCAGTGCCCCAAAATTGTATGGAACATATTCAGGTCCAGACATGAAGGCATTTTTTAACCAAAAGGTGATTTTAGAGAGGCTTTGCGTCCCGCTTGAGGTCGGCGACCAGCTCTGGAATTTTTTCGTACAACCTTTTTTGTGGCCTCTTCTCTGCCTTGGCCAGGCCGTAGGTCATGAGAATAGGTGCCGCTATGGAGGCGTCGCAGTACACAACGGCATGGTTCTTGGTCTCTTCCTCCCGGACCTTTCCCCAAGATATAGCCTCCTGCGGCGTAGCCCCTGAGAGGCCGCCCCACTGGGGTGAATCGGTAGTTATCTGTATAAAGTAGTCATGCCCCCTGCACGGCCTGCCGAAGACCATCTCAAGCATGGGCTGTGTCTGCATATAGAAATTCTTCGGTGAGCCACCCCCAAGGGTAATTACACCGTTTTTCTTGCTGCCGTGGACTATTGCCGCAGATTGAATAACGTCCAGGTCAGGGTCCACCGCAGCCTTACCCCCGTGGAGTTTTAAAAGGGCGAGCATCATGCCTATTGCCGAATCCCCCGGAGAGGAGGTAAATATGGGTACGCCAAATCTAGCGGCCTGTGCCACAAAGCTTCGCTCCGGGTGAGGCGCCTTCTTCAAGGTAACCTTCCCGATAATGTGGTGCAGTTGCGCACTGGACATGGCCGGATAGTCCTCACCGTGGTTCAACAGGTCCTGTAAGAACTTGTCGGTCTCTACAAGCACCTCGTCCGTAACAAACATATCATATATACGATAAATCTTTGCCTGACGAAGTTCAGCGTCGTTAGCGCGGAAGTCGCCGCGGTGCATGGGCAGGTCCAGCGCAAAGTGGAGGTCGTGATAAACGTTTGCGCCGGTAGAGACTATAAAGTCTATCAGTCCTTCCTCAATAAGCTCCACCAGGATGCCACCCATACCCGTAGGGGTCAGGGCCCCGGAGAGGGTAAGACAGATGGTTGCGTCGTTCTCGACCATCTTCAGAAAGAGTTTTGACGCCTCAGCCAGCCTGCCTGCATTAAAGGCCCCAGCGGCGTCGAAACTCTCAACCAGGTCTACCACCCGCATGTCTTCCCTTGTCTGGAAGGCCGGGATGATACCCTTACGAAGGTATTTATCTCTCAGCGTATGTTGGTTGCAACTTTTCATGGCAGAAGGACTGCAACGGCAATGACGGTTGTCCACAGCCCCTTTTTATCGCCGCGGGCCGTCTGGGTGATACTTCTGCTCTTTACGATCTTGCCGCTCATGCGGTAGATTTGTTTCCTCTCGTCGTAGTTCTTTTCAGGGTCGAACCCTATCCCGAGCGTAGTCGCAAGCATTGTGGCTGCAAGGTCTTCGGCGTAGTCACCTGCCTTCTCCTCCGACTCCCCGAATCCGTGATGTTCACTCAGATAACCGTAGTGTGCGGCCTCGGCCGGCACCGCAAGCCCGATCGATGCACTTATCATTCGATGAGGCTCGTTGGTGCAATTCTCACTAAGTACACAATGCACCACCTGCCCGGGTCTGACAAGCGGGTTGGTAATCTTTTTGGTTACAATCTTGCACTTTGGAGGGAAAATACTTGAGACCTTGACCAGGTTGTATTTCTCGATGCCGGCCTCTCTAAGGGCAAGTTCAAGCGACTGGAGCTTTTCTCTGTGTCTACCTACCCCCTTGGTAAAGAATACCCGCGTTGGTACCAGTCCGTGCATCATCATCCTTCTAGAAGAGACCATGACAAATAATTTTCAATGTCTAACTATTAAAATAAAGCCTCCGAAAAATCAACAGAAAATAAAAATTTAATTGCCTTGGCTGCGGCACCTCAGAGGTATAGTTGCCCCGTTTATCGGATTATGCAATGTAGCGTCGGAGCCATGCCGGAGGCTGAAAGTCCACCAGAGGCGGATGTGCCTACGGCATCACCCGCCATTCGGTTTGGAGGGCAGGTCTGTCTAAGGCATGACCTGCCCTGACGTCCGGGCTGGAATACCAACGTACGAGCCGCAATGTAGGGCATGTCGCAACATACCCTACTGCGAACAGACTTCATGTCTGTCATACACGGACTTTGCCAAGTGGCCTTGAATATGTCGTAATTATGAAATAAATTGAAGCAAACGCGAAATATCTCAAACAAGGGACACCTTTTACAGGAGGACGTTCATTTTGTTATTATCCCTTTTGGTTCTCCTAAGTGCAGTCATATTAAGTACTTGTGGTGGTGATATTACGCCTCTCTGCGCTGAAGAGCAACGTAACCGGGCAGCACACCTTCAACAGAATCAACAGAGGGAGAACCGTCTTGCCACGTCCGCCAGCCCCTACCTGCGGAGTGCCAGGTTCCAGGCGATAGACTGGCACGAATACGGCGAAGAGGCCTTTGCACTGGCCAAGATGCTGGACCGGCCCATACTGCTGGACATAGGCGCTATATGGTGCCACTGGTGCCACGTGATGGACGAGGAGACATATGAAAACCCCGAGGTGGCCGAGCTGATTAACAGGTACTTTGTGGCTATCAAGGTCGATATGGATGCAAGGCCGGATATAGACCACTGGTATCAGGCAGCCGTGAGCAACCTTACCGGGTTTGGGGGCTGGCCGCTTACCGCATTTCTCACCCCCGATGGAAAGGTCTTTTTTGGCGGTACGTACTTTCCCGCCGAAGATAAGCTGGGGCGTGAGGGCCTTAAGTCTCTGCTCCCCAGGGTTGCGAAATTATACAGGGAACATAAGGATGAACTCCTGGCACAGGTGGAGCAGTATCATCAGCATCTCCTTACACAAAAGTTCGCCGGGCTGAAGACCGGCGCACTTTCTTCAGTGCTTCTGAACGCCATTGCCCGAAGGATTACCGAGGACTTTGACCGCGACATTGGGGGGTTTGGTGCGGGCGCAAAGGTCCCGAGCGAGGCAGGGGTGGGATT
>JAUXLO010000118.1 GCA_030623665.1 Planctomycetota bacterium | reverse complement strand
TCTCCCATACCGGTAAGTTCTTTTAAATAATCAAATACCATAAAACTGTCTCCCTGACCCGCATCACGTAGCGGTTACAACATCACTTCTCTGCTTACAGCGCGCCCTCAGGGCATGCACCGTTTCATTGGGAACCCTTATTTTCCCCAATGGTATATTTGGCTTTCTCAACCCGTGAAAGTCGGAACCTCCAGCCACTATCAGGTCGTACTTCTTTGCGACGTGGAGATATTTCTCTACCGTTTCCGGTGTGTGCGAGGGGTAGTATGCCTCGATGGCCTGTAAGCCGCTTTCCACAAGAAGGGAAACGAGGTCGTCTTTTGCTGAGAGTCCCGGGTGGGCATAGACGGATACCCCGCCTGCGCCATGCATGAGTTCTATTGCCTGCTGAGGCGTAAGGGTTTTTTTGGGCACATAAGCGGGACAATCATCGCCGATGTACCTGTTGAAGGCCTCTGGAATGTTCTCGCAATACCCACGTTTCATCAAGATCTCTGCGACGTGCATCCGCCCGGGCGGACTACTGCCCGCCAGATTAAGAATCTCCTCCGTCTCAAGATTGACACCAAGCCCCCTTAATATCTCTACGATGGTCGCCACCCTGGCGACCCTTTCCTCACGGATTTGAACAAATTTCTCTACCAGGTTTCTGTCATCGATGTCGATAAACAGGCCAAGTATGTGTACCTCGTACGGCTGGAGGTAGCCGGACACCTCAACGCCCGGAATTACATGGACACCCCTCTTTACCCCCTCAATCTGAGCGGGCCGTACACCGTCTGTGGTGTCATGGTCAGTTAT
Source organism: Planctomycetota bacterium (assembly GCA_030623665.1). Lineage (GTDB taxonomy): Bacteria > Planctomycetota > Brocadiia > Brocadiales > Bathyanammoxibiaceae > Bathyanammoxibius. The sequence continues at coordinate 5,146 of JAUXLO010000118.1, read as the reverse complement.
GGCCACCGTCTTAAGGCCGATACGGGCCGCTTCTTCGATCACCTCCTCAGGATAAGACGTGCCATCAGAACATATGGTATGGACGTGCAGGTCCGCCTCACCGTAATCTGTAATAAGAGACCCTTCCGGCCCTGCTTTACCCTCTTTTAACCTGTTGCCATCATGGCGTGCATAGACCTTATCCAGTATGCCGTTTACAAACATACCGGAGTTCTCGGTACTGTATTTCTTGGCGAGCTCTATGGCCTCGTTGACGGATACCTTAGGGGGGATATCGCTTCTGAAGAGAAGTTCGTAGACCGACAGGCGCAGGATGCAGCGGTCGACAATGGCCATGCGGGGGAGTTCCCAGTTCTCTGCGACAGAGGTAATCTCTTTGTCTATCTCGTCTATGGAGCCCCGGCAGCCTTTCACCAGTTCAGACGCAAACCGTGCAACTTCCTCGTCCACTGCCTTACCGACACAAAAGGAGATGGCATCCTCTAAAACCTCTTGCCCGCGTACCTCTATCTGATATAGGGCCTGTAGTGCCAGTTCCCTGGCCCGCGTCCTCTTTCTCATACTTATGTAACCTACTTCTTTCTTGTCGCATGCAGATGTTCAAAGAGGTTTGCCATCTCTATGGCATCCTTTGCGGCCTCTGCACCGCGGTTGCCGCTGCGGGTACCTGCACGGTCCACAGCATGCTCCAGGGTCTCTGCGGTAATAACACCAAAGATGGTGGGGACACCTGTCTCAAGCCCTACCTGGGCTACGCCCTTTGACACCTCACCTGCAATATATTCAAAGTGCGGAGTCTGGCCACGAAGTACGGCACCCAGACATATAACGGCATTATATTGCTTGGTCCTGGCAAGCACTAAGGCCGTTGATGGGATCTCGAAGGCGCCCGGGACCCAGCAGACGTCTATGTCCTTCTCCTTTACACCATGCCTGAGAAGGCAGTCCTGCGCACCATCCAAGAGCCTTCGGGTAATAAAGTCATTAAACCTGCTCACAACCAGACAAAATGTCTTTCCGGTGCCGATAAGGCCACCCTCATATGTCTTGCCCATGGGCTTACTCCTTCCGTCTCGCATCCTTAGAAGAATTGAGGAAGGTTTTTTGTGATAGATAGAACATAAAAAGTACCACAAAAAGGCCTCTATTTCAAGGCAATTCAAGCACTTGTAATCAACCTGCAACTTTATTATTATAGCGGAACTTGGTATTTTAGTGGAGAATGTTTCCGCCTCAGGCGGACCTCCCGTCGAGTGAGAGGTAGGAAGGGAAAAATCCACGTCAAGGAAAGAGTTGGCAAAGAAGACGGTTTTGCAGGAAACGTCGAAAGACATATATAAATGCCAGTGAAAGAGATTGCGGCAGAAATAAAAGAACAGCGGTTTACCATCGGTGAGCACCTTGAGGAACTGCGTGCACGCATTATCCTGTGCGTCGTGTCCCTGCTCGTCTGCTTTGTGGTGTGCTGGATATTCAAGGCCGACATCCTCGGGATAGCCAGCAGGCCCCACAACCTCACCATGGAAAATCTGGGGCTTCCCGCAACCCTGAAGGTCCTCAGCTATCAGGAAGGCTTTTTTGCCTATATAAAGCTCTGCCTCATCAGCGCCATGTTCCTGGCCTATCCTTTTATCTTGTATCAGGCATGGTGCTTTGTAGGGGTAGGGCTGTATCCGCACGAGCGCGGGTACGTAAAGACCTTTCTCCCCTTATCCGTTGTGGCATTTGTCATCGGGTCGCTGTTCGGCTACTTTTTTCTCATCCCGCTCTGCCTGTACTTCCTTATAAATATACTGGGGCCGGGGATAGAGCCTGTCATCACCATGTCACAGTACATCACCCTCGTCTTCATGCTCACCATCGCCCTGGGAATTGTCTTTCAGATACCCCTGGTTATGCAGCTTCTTGCAAAGGTCGGGGTATGCCGCGCGGAAGACTACGTTACGTACCGCAAGCACATCCTCTTCGGCGTTTTCGTAATGGCCGCCGTCATCACCCCGCCCGACCCCTTCAGCCAACTCTCCACGGCAATACCCATGCTGGGACTGTACGAGCTGGGGATCCTGCTGGTGAGGCCGTCCAGAAGGGCCGTTATGTACGCCGCAGGGATTACCGGCGCAGTTATTCTGGCCACGTTCGGCCTCTACACATACTTCGCTACGGCAGAGGTGGGCAGGATGGATTCCAGTGACGGCACCGTCACCCTCTCCGGCCAGGGAGACGAATCCACCGGCGCCCTCCGCAAGGGGGCCGAACTGCAGACGGCAAAAAACTCCCGCGCCACCCTCTCAATCGGAGGTGATACACGCATCTATGTGAACCAGAACTCCAGGTTGACGATAGCGGGAAAGAGGACCCTGAGACTCCAAGAGGGAGAGATACTCATAGACATACAGGACGGCGGCGACGCCTTTGACGTAATCACCCCGGGCGGGATGGTGAGCGTGGAGGTGGACGAAGGCAGTAGGGTTGCGGAATTAGACGTCAGGTCCCAAGGGGGGACCCTTACCGTCACCGCCATAAGCGGCAGTGCCACCGTGGTCACGGAAGAAGAGCGGCGCATGGTGCGGGCGGGCCGTCAGCTTACCATCTCCCCCGGCGGCCAACCCGTGGACACGGGAGAGGTAACGGATTGGGCCGAGGGGCTGGGGGGTAAAGAAGGACCTGAGTGAGTAAGTGGTCGGACGAATTGCGTTTGGTGCACCGGGGGTGTCGGGGCAGTTTTTGTTCAAGGTTCGGCAGTGGCTGCTCAGTGGCTGAAGTGCGAGCCGGATTTCTTGGGTGTATGATCGGGCTGCGATGCGAAATATTCGATGCTCCGGCGCATGTCGTTCAGCAACAGGTAGGCCATGTCCCGGCTGAAGCCGTGCTTGACGACGATCCGCTGGACGACGAGGTCTTCGCGGTTCGGCGGCATGCTGTAGGCGGGCACGAGCCAGCCGCGTTCACGAAGCTTGTCTGCCAGATCGAACAAGGTGTAGTTGGTCTCTGTCTTCAGCTTCCAGCAGAAGACGGGTATGTCGCTGCCGTCACTGACGAGTTCGAAAGGCCCCATCCCTGCGATTTCACCTGAGAGGAACAGGGCGTTGTCGCGGCACGATTCTATGATGCGCCTGTAACCCTCCCTGCCCAGCCGCAGGAAGTTGTAGTACTGCGCGCATATCTGGCTGCCGGGCCGCGAGAAGCTCAGGGCAAAGGTCGGCATCTGGCCGCCGAGGTAATTGACGTAAAAGATGAGGTCTTCCGGCAGTTCCTCCTCGTCCCTCCAGACAATCCAGCCCACTCCCGGATAGACCAGGCCGTATTTATGTCCGGAGGTGTTGATGGATTTAACCCATTTCAGGCGAAAATCCCATTCCAGGTCGGGCTGGATGAACGGCGCAACGAAGCCGCCGCTGGCGGCGTCGATGTGGATGGAGATATCCCAGCCCTTCTCTGCGTTCAGCTTCTCAAGTCCGTCGTTGACCTCCTTTGCGGGTTCGTAGCGGCCGTCCATGGTGCTCCCCATGATTACCACGATGCCGATGGTGTTCTCGTCGCATAGTTTCAACGCTTCCCCGGCGTCGAGGATGAAGCGGTCGCCTTCGCAGGGGACGAGGCGGGCTTCAACGTCCCAGTAGCGGCAGAACTTATGCCAGCATACCTGGACGTTTGCGCCCATGACGATGTTCGGCCTGTCCGCGGGTTTGCCCTTCGCCTTCATCCGGGCGCGCCACTTCCACTTCAGGGCCATACCGGCAAGGTGACAGGCCTCGCTGGAGCCGATAGTGGAGCAGCCGATGGTGTTGTCTGCATCGGGTGTGTTCCACAGGTCCGCCAGCATGTGGACACAGCGCATCTCGAGTTCCGCCGTTTGCGGGTACTCGTCCTTGTCGATCATGTTCTTGTCGAACGTCTCGGTCATGAGCTGTTTGGCCTCCAGCTCCATCCAGGTAGAGACAAAGGTCGCAAGATTGAGTCTGGAGTTGCCGTCCAGCATCAGTTCGTCATGAACGATTTCGTAGGCCGTGCGTGGCAGCATCTCGTCCTCGGGCATCTTGAACCTCGGCACCTCTCTGTTCAGTTCGATGGAGGCATAGGTCGGTGTTAGCATCGACTGTTCGGGTTTCAGTTTGCGAATGTCAGATTTTTTGTGAAGCATAGTCCTTCTCCTCTCCAGAGGAACTTATGATTCAGTAATGTCTGTTCTCTGCTTAATCCAACTGGGCTTCCTGAAGTGATAGATAATCATGGGGACAGCCACCATGACGAGGACGCCCAGGCCCAGAAACAGGTCGTAAAAGACGACACTGCCGGTCTTGAGTTGTTCTGGCGGGAAGAACCCGACAAAAAAGATAAAGACTGAGGTAAAGAGTCCTATACCCGCGCAACTTAACATGCCCGCCTTACCACCTGGAACCCTATAGGCCCTGTGTACGTCGGGTTTCGTGTAGCGCAGGCGGATGGCGGCAAGGAACATCAATGCATACATGATTAGGTAAAGCATTACGGCAAGATCGACCATCATCCAGTAGGAGGCGTTTATGCTGGGTATAAAAAGGTACAACAGTCCAAATAGAGAGATAAGCGACGCCTGGAGTATGAGGAAGGCTATGGGTACACCGTGCTTGTTCACCTTTTGAAAGAGTGGCGGGAGGTCGCCGCTTTCGGCGGTGATTAATAACCCCTTGGCGGGGCCGACAATCCAGGTGCTGGACTGGCCTATCGCGCCGAACCCGGCCAGGACCGCGACAAAGGGAATAAGCCAGCTAATGTGATATTTATTAAAGATGATGGCAAAGGTCTCCATGATCCCTGCGATAAGGCTGAGGTCCTTCTGCGGCACCACGATGGCAACGGCCAGACCGCCCAGGATGTAGAGTACGAATACGATGATTCCTGCCGCGAAGATAGCGACCGGGTAGTCGCGACTGGGGTTTTTCACGTGGTTGGCGTGAACGGCCGACACTTCCAGGCCCGCATAGCCAAGAATAAAACCTCCGAGCAATACCAGGCCCTGAATATCCGTTATTTTGGGAATCATGTTATGGGCGGTGAAGGACATATCGATATGGTATGATGGCAGAGAAGGCACCGGGGTCTTCTACGTACTTACCTTCAAAGATGTTTAATTCCCGGTACGGGATATTGTTCTGCTTCATGAACT
>JAUXLO010000028.1 GCA_030623665.1 Planctomycetota bacterium | reverse complement strand
TGCTGGATGCCAACCACTACCCGGTAGTGTAATGGTAGCACTAGAGATTTTGGATCTCTCAGTGGAGGTTCGAGTCCTCCCCGGGTAGCCATATAAGAGCCATAAAAAAGATGAACTTATGCAGTGAAGTGGCTGTTATTCTTGCTGCCGGCAGGGGTACCAGGATGAGGTCTCCGGACCCGAAGGTGCTCGCCAGATTATGCGGCGTACCCATGATAGAGCGGGTAGTGGACACGGTGATGAAAGCGGGCATTTCGAGGGTGTTGGTGGTGGTTGGCCATAGGAAAGAGGAGGTTGCCAAGGTGCTGGAAGGGCTTGGCGTGGATTGGGTAGAGCAGCCCCGGCAATTGGGCACCGGAGATGCCCTGAAGGTTGCAAGCGCTGTTTTGGAGGGACGGCCCGGGGGTCTACCCGAGAATATAGTAGTGCTTCCCGGAGACAGTCCCCTCATAAGACCTGATACGGTAGAGACCCTTGGAAAGATGCATCATGAGACGCACTCTGACGCAACCCTGATAACGGCATACCTTGATGACCCAAAGGGTTACGGCCGCGTGGTTAGGGATGGGCAAGACCGGATAACGAGGGTTGTGGAAGAACTGGATGCCACTGAGGAAGAAGCAGGGATACAGGAGGTAAATTCTGGTATCTATTGCTTCAGGTCTGCCCCACTCTTAGAGGCCCTGGAAAGGCTTACCCCGGATAATAGGAAGGGAGAGTATTACCTGACCCAGGCAATAGAGATTCTTAACGGGATGGGCAGGAAGATAAGTGCTTTTATTGTCTCCGACCCCAATGAGGTACTGGGGGTGAATTCTCAGGAGGACCTTAAAAGGGTTACCGAGATAGCCACTGGGGGTGGCGGTGGTGTGTAGGTGTCTACCAGTGTGTTCAAAGGACGGTTCTTGATTACCGGAAACCAGAAGGACGGTTTTACCAAAAGATTGAGGTAGATGTTGAATGGACCAAAAGACACTAATTGAAGGTCTGGATAACATGAAGGTTTTTACTGGTAATTCTAATCCGGATTTGGCGAACAAGATATGTGATTATCTGGATATTCCGCTGGGAGACGCCTATGTGGGCCGTTTTCCTGACGGCGAGATAGACCTGAAGATAAACGAGGATATAAGGGGGGCAGACATCTTTGTGGTGCAGTCGCTATGTCCTCCGGTTAACGAGAACCTGATGGAGCTTCTGATATTTATTGACTGTATCAAAAGGGCCTCTGCTGCCAGGATTACGGCGGTAATACCCTACTACGCCTACGCCAGAAAGGATAGAAAGGATGAGGGTCGTGTGCCTATAACGGCCAAACTGGTGGCAAACATCATATGTGAGGCCGGTGTGGACAGGGTGGTGGCTATGGACCTCCATGCAGCGCAGATCCAGGGGTTCTTTGATATCCCGTTAGACCATATTTATGCGTTTCCGGTGCTCTGCGGACACTATAAATCGCTGAATCTGCCTAATGCAGTGGTGGTGTCGCCGGACGTAGGCGGTATAAAGATTGCCAGGGCATACTCAAAGAAGCTCAATATAAAGATGGCCGTGGTGGATAAACGCAGGGTAGGCCCAGAGGAGACGGAGGTGGGTTTTGTGATAGGTGACGTGGCGGGTAAAAACGTCATTATGATTGACGACATAATAGCTACCGGCGGCTCGATTGCGCAGGCAGCAAGGGTGCTTAAGGAAAAGGGTGCAAATGACATATACGTCGGTACGACCCACCCCGTGCTCTGCGGCGCGGCGGCCGAGAAACTTAGAGGGGCACCCATAAAGGAGGTGGCAGTTACTGATACCATTCCACTGGACCGACGGACGAAGCTGTTAGGAGAAAAGATTAGTGTGCTTACCATCTCTGGGCTCTTAGGCGAGGCCATCAGGAGGATACATACCAATGAATCTGTTAGTGCACTGTTTGTTTAGTATTGAGAGGGAGGTAGGAATAAATGGCTAATCCTGTTTTGCAGGTAGAGAAAAGGACTCAAACGGGAACGCATGCTAATCGCAGATTAAGGAGAGAGGGTAAGGTGCCGGCTGTCCTCTACGGACACAAGGAGGACACTCTGGTTATTTCTATTCCGGAGAAGGCCCTTAGGACAGCGCTGCAGGCAGGTGCAAAGATGTTTCGCATTACCTGTGATAATAGTGAGCAGGATGCACTTGTAAAGGAAATGCAATATGACACCTTTGGTTGCAATATACTTCATGCTGATTTCGTCCGTGTGGCCATGGATGAGGAAATTACCTTAGAGGTGCCTATAAAGCTGCGTGGTACCCCGGTCGGTACGACGAAAGGTGGTGCACTAGAGCAGATACTAAGGGCGGTAGAGGTAAAATGTCTGCCTACAGCGATACCGGATAAACTTACTGCTGATGTGTCCGGGCTTGACATTGGGGGGCAGTTGGTGTTGAAGGACATAGAGCTTCCTTCCGGTGTAGAAATAGCCCAGGATGACCTGGATGCAATGGTGGCGCAGGTGAAGTTTTTGGTGGTGAAGGAAGAGGAGGCGCCCGTTGAAGAGGAGGAGGAGGTGGTGTCGTCTAAAGAGCCTGAGGTGATTGCAAAGAAGGCCAGGGAAGAAGAGGAAAAGAAAGGGGAGGAAAAGAAAGGGGAGGAAAAGTCGTAAGTCTCTCTTGATGAAGATTCTCGTAGGTCTGGGAAATCCAGGAGAAAAATATAGTAAAACGAGGCACAATCTGGGGTTTGTGGTAGTTGACAGGTTGGCAAGACGTTTTGGTGTAGAGGTGAGTAGGCGGCGTTTCAGGTCCCTTGTCGGGGAAATGTCTCTTGATGCCGACAGGCTTATTCTGGTAAAACCGCTGACGTATATGAACCGGAGCGGCCTTTCGGTCAAAAGAGTGCTTGAGCATTACGCTTGCAGTAAGGAGTCATTAATGGTAATCTGTGACGACCTTAATCTGCCTTCGGGCAGGCTCAGGATAAGGGGAAAGGGCTCTAGCGGAGGACATAAGGGCCTGGAGTCCATTATTGCCAGCCTGGGAAGCACCGAGTTCCCTCGGTTGAGGATAGGCATTGGGCTTCCGCCTCAGGGCGAAGCAAGTGAATACGTACTGATGCCATTTCTTAAAGGGGAGAAAGGTGTAGTTGAAGAGGCATTGGAAACGGCCTGTGAAGCAGTTATTGATTGGGTACGCGGTGGGATAGATCAATGTGCGAAGAAGTACAATTAGTTTTTGGTAACGTATAGTTTTCTTACCCTGCCCGGCATATGGCTACGCAGTGATGTTGATTAATGGTGTTATTCATGTAAGGAGGCGTCTAGGGCTTGAGGACCTATGAAGCGATGTTTTTGATTGACAACGCAAAGGCCAGTGACTGGGATAATATTGTAGAACACGTACATGGCATATTGAAAAGGAGGGGTGCCCAGGTAATCAGCACAGAGAAATGGGGTGAGCGAAAGCTTGCATACCGTGTGAATGGGCACAGGAGAGGGACCTACATACAGGTCTATTTTGATGCCCCTACCGGCGCAATTACAGATGTGAGACGGGACTGCCAACTATCCGATTCCATTTTGAGGAGTTTGATCCTGAAGGCTGATAAAAGACCGGAGCCCGTGGTGGGATCGTCACCTGGGGACGGAGACGACAAATTCACCAGGGAGACTGAAAAGGGAGCGGCCTTTGGGTAGTGGGCGCCAAAGAATGTTTTCTGAGGAGGCGAGTCATGGCCAGTCTCAATAAGGTATTTCTGATGGGCAATTTAACCCGAGACCCTGAACTCCGCTATACCCAGAACGGCAAGGCACTAGTGAGTTTCGGTGTGGCTGTATCAAGGAAGTGGACTACCCCTGAGGGAGAAAAGAAAGAGGATGTATGTTTTGTGGATGTAAGCATGTTTGGAAAAAGGGCTGAGGTTATCAGTGAGTACTTTTCTAAGGGCAGCCCGATATTTATAGAAGGCCGTCTTCAGTTCAGACAGTGGGAGACCCAGGAAGGCCAAAAGCGGAATGCCCTGAGAGTGGTGGCCGAGGACTTCCAGTTTGTTGGGCAGACTAAGAAGCGAGGCGGACCTTCTGATGCAATTCAGGGGGGCGATAAAGCTGCTCCAGGGGATATTAATGAGGAGGAGATACCTTTTTAGATGGCACGAGAAAGGAATAGAGTACAAAAGAGGAAATATGTATACGCGAAGAAGTGTCGGTTCTGCCGGATGAAGATGGAAGAGGTGAACTATAAAGACCTGGCAAACATCCGGAAGCTTGTGGCCACACAGGGAAAACTGCTTTCTCGTAAACGTACGGGTAACTGTGCCATGCACCAGCGTTCGACCAAAAGCGCTGTAAAGAGGGCCCGGTTCATGGCCCTGCTTCCTTATGCGGACTAGCTTTTCGGGGAGTTATTGTTGTGAAGGTGTTGCTTAGAAAGAATGTGGAAAAACTGGGAAGTATGGGTGATGTAGTAACCGTGGCGGATGGGCATGCCAGGAACTTTCTCTTTCCAAAGGGTCTGGCTGCTACGGTGACCCCTGCGAACGCCAGGGAAGTGGAGATAAGGAAGAGGAAAGAGGCCCTGAAGCAGAAACTTGCTAAGGAGGGATTGGGTAAACTCGCGAAAGAGCTGTCAGGGTTTGAATTTAGTATTGCCGCCAAGGCCAATGAAGAGGGTCGTCTTTTCGGTTCTATTGCCCCTGCCAATATCGCTGGGGAACTTACCCGTAGGGGCTATTCTGTAGACGAGAACTCTGTATGCCTGGAGGAGCATATAAAGGAGTGTGGTACTTACGATGTGACCCTTGACCTTTATCCCGGCGTAAAGACTCAGGTCAAGCTCTTTGTGGTGAGAGAGGAATAGGGTTGCATAGGTTATAGGAGGCTCGTTATGGGCAAGGGGGGAGACCTATGGCAGTGCAAACTTTAGAAAGGATGCCGCCCCAAAGTCTCGAGGCCGAAGTCAGCCTCTTGGGGGCTATGCTCCTTGATAATGCGGTTATAGACGTCATCCATCAGTACCTTTCAAAGGACAGTTTTTATAAGACTGCCCACCGGGAGCTTTTTCAGACTATAGTAGAACTTTACGACAAGAATCAGGCCGTTGACCTGGTCCTTCTAAAGGACGAGCTTGAAAGACGCGGGAGCCTCGATAAGGTAGGCGGGCGGGATTACCTGTTGGAGCTGGAGGAGTCAGTGCCTGCAGTAGCCAACGCCGAGTATTATGCCCGTCTTATACGAGACAATGCAATAAAGAGGAATCTTGTTGAAGCCGCCGTTAAGATACAGAAAGAGACCTATGAGAATAGGGATGACGTCAGTTTACTACTGGATAATGCAGAGAAGCTGATATTTGACATTGCAGAGAAAAAACATACATCCACTGTATTACACATACGAGACCTGCTGGACGAAATCTGGCCAAGACTGGAAAATATAAATGACAGGAAGGGTAGGCTTACTGGCCTGAGCACGGGTTTTTATGATCTTGACGACCTTACCTGCGGGCTCCAACCTGCTCAGTTTGTTGTGGTGGCAGGCAGGCCGAGTATGGGCAAGTCAAGCTTTGTTATGAATGTAGCCCAGCATGTGGGTGAGATGGAGAAGCTGCCCGTGGTAATGTTTTCCCTGGAGACGAGTGCGAAGCAGATAGCACAGAACATGCTCTGTTCTTACGCACGGCTAAACACCCACTACGTACGAAAGGGTGGGTTGCCTGATGAAGAGTGGGGTAAACTGCCAATTGCCGCAGATAAACTTTCGCAGACCAAAATATATATTGATGACGCCCCTGGACTTACCGTAATGGCCCTGAGAGCGAAGGCGCGCCGCATGAAGGCCCAGCTCGACATAAGGTTGGTGGTGGTGGATTACCTCCAGCTAATGGATTCCCCTGGTGCGGAGAGTCGCCAGCAGGAGATATCTACAATCTCCAGGGGGCTGAAGTCCCTGGCCATGGAGCTAGACATACCGGTCATAGGCGTATCCCAGCTCAACCGTGCCGTCGAGATGCGTGAGGAGAAGAAACCACGGATGTCCGACCTCCGGGAGTCAGGTTCCATTGAACAGGACGCAGACCTTGTCCTGTTGCTTCATCGAGAGGGGTACTATGATACGGAGAAGAACCCAAAAAATGCTGATTTGATAATAGCCAAACAGAGAAACGGCCCCACTGACACTGTAAAGCTTACTTTCCTTAACGAGTATATGCGTTTTGAGAGTGTAGCTACTTTTCAGGAAGATGGTTCTTGAAGAAGGCACGGGATGGCTTATCCCAAGGTTAGGCCCTTGCCGCTGCTTATGTGTTTGTCTTTTTTTTGGTATATGGGGGCGCAGTCCAGGCCCAGAAGGCGGAAAAGGGGAAAATTATAAGACAGATAGAGATAAAAGGCAACAAGCGTATAGGCACTGCCGCCATAAAGGGGTCGATAAGGCTGCGGGAAGGTGACCCGTATAACCCGGAGACGGTGTCGCAGGATGTCTCAAGTATCTGGGCCATGGGCTACTTCGACAATGTGGAGGTGGTCTTGGAAGACGTGGTGGCGGGTCTCAAGCTTACCTTCCTGGTGACGGAGAGGCCAGTGATTATGGCCATTATATTTGAGGGTAATGACGAGATAGGGAGCGGTAAGCTTGAGGATCAACTTGAATTTGGACAAAGGGATTACCTGAAACATTACCTCGTCAAACTGGGTGAGGAAAGGATAAAAGAACTCTATCTAAAAGAAGGATTCCGATTCGCAAAGGTCGGCAGTAAACTCAAAAGGTTCGATGGCGAGGTGGAGGTAACCTATGAGATAAAAGAAGGCCCCAAGGTAACCATAGAAAAGGTTTCATTTGAGGGCAACAAGTCGATCAGCAGTAAAAAGCTCAGGAAGCAGGTAAAGACCCGCAGGAAACGGTTCCCCGGGTTCTTGTTCAAAGGCATCTTTAGCAGAGAAAAATTTGACGAGGATAAAGAGAGGCTGAAAGAATATTATGTAGACAAGGGCTGGTTAGATGTAAGGGTGGAGGGACGATTGACTTATAGCAAAGACAGGGAAGATGTCTTTGTCGCCTTTCTGGTAGATGAAGGTGAGAGGTATTCTGTTAACAAGATAGAGATTAAGGGCAACAAGCTCTTCTCTACCCCTGAGCTTCTTGCCGAGATGATGTTTTATGTTGGCGGCCCCTTTCAGCCGCCGATTTTGGAGGGAGACGCCAGAAATGTCAGAATGCTATACGGTCAGCAGGGCTTTGTCAATGCCAGGGTGATACCCAAGCGAATCTTCAGCCCCGTGGCGGCGAAGGTCGATGTGGTATATGAGATAAACGAGGGGGAACGGCTCTATATAGAAGATATCAAGATAAGGGGCAACGAAAAGACACAGGACCATGTTATAAGGAGGGGATTGACGTTCTTTCCTGGCGGGAGGTTTGATAGTGTAAAGATACGGGAGAGTCACGAGAGGTTGATAGCAACGGGGTTCTTTGAAAAACAGTCGCCGATGCCAGTAAACGTGTTGAGCGAACAGGGTTCTCGCCCCGGCCTTGCCAACGTCATTATTGACGTGAAGGAGGGTCGGACTGGTATGTTACGGTTCGGTGGTGGGTTTGGAGTGAATTCCGGGTTCTTTGGAGACATTTCTTATACCGACAAGAATTTTGATGCACTGGACCTTCCCAAGAATATGCATGACTTCTTGTCAGGTGACGCCTTTCGAGGCGCAGGTCATGTGTTTAACGTGAAACTTAGTCCCGGGTTTACGCGGACCGAGGCTATTGTCTCTCTGAGTAATCCCTCTATTTACGATTCGGTTTATTCTGCCGGGGCAAGTGCTTTCTTCTATACGAGGAAGTGGGACGAGTTTGACGAGGAGAGGAGGGGAGGGCGTTTTACGCTAGGGAGGATGCTCAGTCCAAACCTCAGCGTCTCCGTTACTCCGGGGTTTGAAGATATTCAGGTACGGGACGTAGACGACGATGCGGCCCTGGTAATTAAGGAGGAGCGGGGGGCAAGAAAGAAGTTATCCGTCGACTTTAGGACTGTTTGGGACACGCGAAATAATCCGATGTTTCCCACAAAGGGCCACCTGGTAGACGCCGACCTGGAGGTGGCCGGCTTGGATGTTGAGATAGTAAAATTTATTGCGTCAGCAAAGCAGTATTACAAGATATGGGACCCGGAATGGTGGGGAGCTCATGTCTTGTCTTTTAATGCCACTCTTGGCATGGTGGAATCGACCTCGGATGAGAGGGTCCCTATCTTTGAGCGGTTTTTTGCAGGAGGCGCAGGGTCTATCAGGGGTTTTCAGTATCGGGGTGTTTCACCAGTGGACAAGGCGACTCGGGAACAAGTGGGTGGAGACTCGCTCGTACTTTTTAGCCTTGAAGACACCTTTCCTCTTTACAAGAATTACCTTAAGGGGGTTGCCTTTGTAGATGCGGGAAAGGCAGATGTGAATGCTGGTGACATTGGTTTGGACAATATGCGAGTAGCTGTAGGTCCCGGAGTGCGGTTTACTCTACCGTTTTTCGGGCGCATGACTGTCGGTGTAGATTTTGGCTTTCCTATTATTAAGGAGTCAGATGATGATACCAAGTTTATCAACATTAACATCGGTGGTGCACCGTAGAAAGTCTTGGAAAGGAAAAAGGCCCATGAAGTTAGGTAAACTCATGTTTGTGTTTTTTGCAGTGGTTATTGCTCTTCCTGCTGTTGCGTTTGCAGAGGATCTCAGGATCGGCGTGGTGAATCTCAACCAGGTCTTTGAGAATTACAAGAAGCGGGAAGGAATGGAGGAGGACTTTAAGGACCTGACGAACCGCGAGGAGGAACTTCTCATGGAACGACAGGACGAGTTGATGAGCCTGAGGGAGGAGTTGCAGCTTCTGGAAAGAGGTAGCGACGCCAGGAAGGAAATGGCGGCTCAGTTGGAAAAGAAGGGGTACGAGCTTGAGCTAGATAAAGAGTTGGCCTTAAAGAAGCTAGCCATGCAAGAGATGGAGTACTATGAAGAACTCTATCAGGATATAAATGATGCGATAGAGGAGATAGGCAGTCAAGAGGAGTTTGACCTCATAATAAAGAAACAAGTTATCCCGCCAAAGAGTGCAGACCTTAGGGAATTAATGTTCAAGATACGTATAGGTACGGTTCTCTATTTTTCGGAGTCCCTGGACATTACTGACATGGTCGTGGAATACTTGAACGAGAGGTATTCCGGGTGACGAAACTGCGCCGAGGGCAGAGAACGATAGGGCGTACGGTGGAGTACCGCGGCAGCGGCCTTTTTCTTGGTCAAGAGGTGCTTATAAGGTTAAAGCCCCAGCCTCCCAATACGGGCGTACAATTCCAGAGGATGGACCTTCCTGGTTCTCCACCGATACCTGCCAGCGTTGCCTATGTTAAGGACTACAAGAGGCGTATCTTGTTGGTAAAGGATGAGGTGGAGGTGGAAGGCGTTGAGCATTTTATGGCATCGGTCGCCGGTTTGGGCATTGACGACATTCTGGTAGAGATAACCGGTAAGGAGATGCCCGCCGGTGACGGTAGCTCGCTGGTCTTTATGCGGTTGATTAAGGAGGCCGGTGTAGTTAGCCATGATACCCCGCGGCGGATTTTTGCCCTTTCCGGCACCATTGCCCTGGAAGACGGTGGGGCGAGGATCGTTGCCCTTCCGCATGATGACGGTCTGGAGCTTTCTTATAACCTGGATTTTGGAGACAAGTCAACACTTAGGCAGTCGTACACCTTATCTGTTACAGAAAAGACCTTTTCCCAGCAGATTGCCCCTGCCAGGACGTTTTGCCTGTCAAGCGGCGTGGAAGAATTCATAAGGCTTGGACTTGGAAGGGGGGTTACAGAGGAAAACTGCTTTCTGGTAAACGAGGACGGTACGGCTTCCACGCCAATCAACAGGAAGCAGGCGGTCCTTCGCTTTGACGATGAGAGTGCCAGGCATAAGCTCCTTGACCTGTTAGGAGACCTCTATCTAACGGGCATGGAACTTAGGGCACGAGTTGTTGGCACACGTTCCGGACATCTCCTCAATGTGCTCCTTGCCAAAAAAATCTTCGAACTTGCTCGGGCCGAGAGTTCTTTGTCTAGAATTGCAGATGCAAAGGTATGAATATACACCCCGCAGCCCAAGTACACCCCAATGCAGAGTTGAGTGAAAATGTTGAAATAGGAGCATTCTCATTAATTGATGAGCACGTAAAGATTAGTGAAGGTACCGTCATAAGAAATAATGTCACTGTAACCGGACACACCTCTCTCGGCAAAGATAACAGTGTATTTCCTGGAGCGTCCCTGGGTACGGAACCTCAAGACCTAAAGCATATGGGTGAGGACACGAGGCTTGAAATAGGTGACCGCAACGTTATAAGAGAGTGTGTGACTATAAATACAGGAACGGCGGTAGGTGGTGGTCTAACCAAAATAGGTAATGACAACCTGTTTATGGCCTGCTCGCATATCGCCCACGATTGTGAGATTGAAGATGGTGTACTTCTGGCGAATAACGTCCTTTTAGGTGGGCACGTAAAGGTGGAGAGCAACGCAAAGCTCATGGGCCTGGTAGGGGTGCAGCCCTTCACCACGATAGGCCAATATGCCTATGTGGGGGGTCTTACGAGGATTGTGCAGGATGTGCCCCCCTTTATGTTGGTGGAGGGGAATCCTTCACGTGTGCGCCGGGTCAACGTAGTCGGCCTTGAGAGGTCAAGTTTCTCGCAAGAACAGATAGAGTCCATCAGGGAGACCTTTCAAAAGATCTTTCGCCAGACAGATGTCCTGGACAACAGCAGGGTTCTTGAAGAGCTGGAAAAACAGGACGGGCTTACTGCGGAAGTAAAGATACTGGTCAGTTTTATGAGAAATACGACGAAGGGCAAGTTCGGCAGATATAGAGAGATACTAAGGTATTCCCAGAGTAACGTGAGTGATGGTTGAAGAAAGACTTAAAGTAGCGGTTATAGGTGCAGGTCACCTGGGTAAGGAGCATGCTAGAGTATACTCTCAGCTCCCCAGTGTAGAGCTTGTTGGAGTAGTAGACGTTGACGGAGAGCAGGGGAAGATGGTCGCAAGGCAAGTGGGTGCGGATTTTTATTCTAGTGCGGAGGAGTTGGGCGACAGGGCCTCGGCTGTTAGTGTGGTGGTGCCAACCAGCGCTCATTACGCTACAGCCTCTTACTTCCTTAACAGGGGCATATCGGTAATGCTGGAGAAGCCTATGGCCGGAGACCTGGAGGAGGCAATGGCCTTGGTTGAACTTAGCGAAAAGAGTGGTACCCTCTTACAGGTAGGTTATGTAGAGCGTTTCAACCCCGTCGTCAAGGCCGTCGAAGAGTATCCCATGGTGCCAAGATTTATAGAGTGCCACAGGCTTTCTAACTTCAACTTCCGCACAAAGGATACCGGTGTAATACTAGACTTAATGATACATGATATTGATATAATACTTCACCTCGCAAGGTCCCCTGTAAAGAAGGT
>JAUXLO010000004.1 GCA_030623665.1 Planctomycetota bacterium | reverse complement strand
TCACCACCCTCTCCTAACACAAACGATCCCCGGGCTGAAGCCCGGCCAACTTTCTTCAGAGCTTCTGAACGCCATTGCCAGAAGGATTACCGAGGACTTTGACCGCGACTTTGGCGGGTTTGGTGCGGGCGCAAAGTTCCCGAGCGAGGCAGGTGTGGAATTTGCCCTCTCGAGGGCGTTTGTTGAGAATGATGCAGAGCTACTTGCACTGACGTTAAAGACGCTTGATGCCATGGCTGAAGGGGGTATCAGAGATCACATAAGAGGGGGTTTTTTCCGGTACACGATGGACAGGGAGTGGCATGTACCGCACTTTGAAAAGATGTCCTACGTAAACTCCGGCATGCTGAGAAATTTCGCCCATGCCTATGCCGCCACAGGTACTGTCCTCTATAAGGAGGTTGTGGAAGAGGTGCTGGACTACATAAACCGAGAGGCATCCGACAGCCGGTTCGGGGGGTTCTATGCCTCACAGGATGCCGACGCCGGCAGGGGGGATGACGGGGACTATTACACGTGGACGCCGGAGGAGGTAGATGCGGTACTGACGCCCCTGGAGGCAAAGGCAATCAAACAATACTACGGGATAGAGGCCCAGGGGGAGATGAGGCACAACGCCGCCAAGAACGTGCCCAGGGTAGCCGCCACCCCGGAGGATGTCGCAAATGAGCTAGACATACCCGTTAAAGAGGTGTTTCTTCTTATAAGTGACGGCAGGAAGAAGCTGCTGGAGTCGAGGAATGCCTTCCCAACACCCTTTGTTGACAGAAGCAAGTACGGCTCTCTAAATGGTATGATGGTCTCAGCGTATCTGGAGGCATACAAGTTTCTTGGCGGTGATGACATAAAGGAGGCTGCAATAAAAGACGACGCACTGAAGGTGCTGGACTTCTTATTGGCAAACTCCTACAGGAGGGGCAAAGGTGTCTTTCATACCTATTACCAGGGTGAGGCACGTATACCGGGTTTCCTGGACGATAATATACAGGTGTCTATGGCCTGTCTTGATGCCTACGAGGTCTCAGGCTACAGGTTCTATTTGGATGCGGCAGAGGATATTATGAGGTACTGTCTCGAGAATTTTTGGGATAATGGACGCGGCGGCTTCTTTGACACGGCCAGTGCCCATAGGAGTTTTGTGCGCAAGCCCTTTGAAGACACGCCGACACCTGCGGCAAATGCCGTGGCCGCGATGGTCTTGGACAGGCTGTATTATATAACATATGAAGACGAGTACCGTGAGAGAGCGGAACGCACGCTCAAGGCCTATGCCGGATCTGCGGAGGAATCGGGCCACTTTGCCTCCGCCTATGCCCTGGCCCTTGCCTACCACATAAATACCCCTCCCCATGCGCTTATCATTGGGAAGCCAGGCGCCCCCGATACGCTGCGGCTATTGAGGACTGCCCTGGCGACCTACCGGCCGGGGAAGATCGTCACCCTGCACGACCCCGCGGAGGGGTCCGGACTGCCCTATCCGGCCAGTACCGACGGCACGGCAGTAGCCTACGTCTGTGTGCCACTCAAGTACTGTGCACCACCTACCCATGAAGAGGCAAGGGTGACGGAATTATTGAAGACCATGGGAGTCGAGTAGCCGGTTGTTCTTCACCATATTAGTAAGAAATTAGGACCCATAATCATCCGTAACCGCTAACCCTTTTTGCGTCTGCCAACCTACGACAAATCCACTCTCTTATTTAACTGCGGGATGTAGATATATTTGGTACCGGCCCTGAGTTTCTCCATTGCCCGGATAAATGGTTCTACCAGATCGGGGTCAAACCGCACTCCCGCGCCCCTGCGCAACTCCTTAACGGCCTCTTTATGGCTATGGCGCACCTGGTATGGTCTTTCGGAGGTCATCGCCTCGTAAGAGTCACAGATGGCGAGTATCCTAGTGCCCAGTGGGATTGCCGTCCCTTTCAAGCCGTTGGGGTAACCCTCCCCGTTAAACCACTCCTGGTGGCAGCGAATTACCGGTAGCTCCTTTTGCAGGAATTCTATCCCCTCTATTATCCTTACGCTTTGTTTGGCGTGAGCCTTTAATATGTCGCGTTCTTCTTCCGTAAGGGCTGCCTTCTTTGTAAAGATAGCGCTTGGCACGGCAATCTTTCCTATGTCATGGAGTATGGCGCTGTTTTTTATAATCTCCGTGTCTTCCCGTGACAATCCAAGTTCTCCTGCCAGCTTTACCGCATAGGCAGCCACCAGGTAGGAGTGTGTGGCAGAGTAGCCGTCTTTTGCCTCCAAGCTCTTGACAAGTGTAGCGGCGGCCTCCATGTACGACCTCTTCATACTCGTGGCCGTTGACATAAACCTTCTCCGATACTGCTCCGGGGCCTCGCCTTCTCCCTTTGATGCAATACTCTCCCAGCAGACGACCTTGTTCTTCCCCTTGATTTTTCCATCATACATGGCCTCGTCGGCGTGCTTCACCATGTCTTCCTTGGAGTTTATGTCCCCCTCTGCCAGGGACGACATGCCTATTGTCACGGTGAGCTTTGCTACATGGTCACCCTGCTTAAAGACATGCTCGGCCACAGCCTGCCTGAGTTTTTCCGCTACAGTATTGCCGCCATCCAGCTCGGTGTTAGGCAGGATAACAGTGAACTCCTCCCCGCCGTATCTGCTCGAGATGTCGATGTCTCTGATAGAGGTGTTGATAACGTGTGCCAGCTCTTTCAGGACAAAATCACCAAAGAGGTGGCCGTAGGTGTCATTTATTAACTTAAAATTGTCGATATCTATCACAAGCAGACACAAAGGAAGGTCGTACCGCCTGGCCCGCTGGTACTCTGAGTCCATAATCTCCTGGAAGCGGTAGTGGTTGTAGAGCCCGGTAAGACCGTCTCTCACCGAGGCCGCAGCCAGCTTCTCATTGGCCTCTTCAAGTGCAGCGTGCTCCCTCTGTAAAGATTCGACCATTATATTGAGATTTTCGGCCAGCTCGCCGAGCTCATCCTGAGATTTTACCATGGCGCGCTCACTGAGGTCACCCCCGGCTATTTTCTTCGCCGTCTCCGAGAGAGAAATCAGCGGCTCCGACACCCTGCGGCCTACAAATATGGACACAATGACCAGACCAATTCCAGCTATTAACAGGAACATCCACAGCCTTTTCTTGACCATCGAGATTGGCCCAAAGAATTCTTGGGCATCTATCTCCACTATTATTCCCATATCCAGTTCAGGCAGCCATTCCCATGTTCCCAATACCTGCTTCCCCACGTGATTGGTGTACGCCTGCAGGGAAAAACCACCTTTGCCGGAAAGACAGGCCTTTACTGCAGGCGTAAGGTCCCCTGTCCGCGGGTCAACCGGCTTCTCGCCCACGATTTTCTCATACGGACAGGACGAGTCTACCATGAAGCAGTTTAATACCCTGCCTTCTCTGTCTACAAGGAAACTACAACCCTCCCTTCTCCCAATCAGACTCACTATAACCTTTTTTAACTTGCGAATGTCCAGATGTACAATCACACTCCCGATGATTTCCGTCCCATCCTGTACAGGAGTAGTCACAAAAAGTGCCGGACGTTTATCCTTTGCTTTTTCTTGCTCATGGGAATCTGCCCATGTAAAAGACGTATCTTTGCGGGCCTTACCGAGAAGCCGCTTTATGTCCTTAGGTGGACCAATATGCCCGTCTCTTTCCTCCGAGACCTTCAGGTTGCCGTTCCTGTCAAATACATAAATCCCCAGGAAGTCCTTCTCTTGCAGGTTCGAACACAGGAACCCAGCGAGCTCCTCTTGGCCCTGTGGTAGTCCCTTAAGCGCAGCTAGGACTTGATGGGAAACGGCAATGCGTTCCGTGTCTCCTACCTTTTCTTTCATCCATAGCGAGACAATGCTAACGTGGCTGCTGCCCAGTGATTGGAGGTCTTCCATGGCCCTGCTGTTTAGCTCCCTTATGGCCCCAGGGCTGTAGATGGCGAAGATTATGGCAATGGGCGCCAGGGCCAGGAGGGCAAAAAGCAGCTCAAAGTGTGTCCTTATAGATTTCTTCACGACCTTTTGAACTCTGAACTTCCCTACACTACGTTAATTAATATCACAAACGCGCAGGTCTGTATTTTCTTTTTCACATCCGATTGTCATTTGCATGGCGGCAGCACTGCGTAACGTAACACCTTACACAACTCACCATTATGACAGGGTAAAAAAGCGGGGCCAGAGTCATGTTTCACATAGAATTGTAACAAAATCTAATATATAATACATTAGATTATTTGAGGGACATTGCGACTTATGGTATGTTGCCCAAGTGGAGGCAAATCGGGATGGAACCCGATATTAAAGGGTTAGGCGTAAAGATGGACGAAAACCCCAGCCTTAAGGCCATCGTGGACCTGGTGGCGTATAAAGTGTCTAGTAATCAAGAGAGCAAGGGCATAGAGGCCAATTTCCTGCAGGCCGAGGCCGCTTTAAAGGAATATATATCGGACCACTTCAAGAATCCAGAGGACTTCCTGGACAGAATATCCAGGGATTCCGGGGATACAAAGGGGCTTCAGGACACTGCAGAGGCCATTTGCAGATACTATTACCGGAGTAAAGGGCTAACATTTGAGGTAGTATGGGATAGAATAGGCAAGGATAAAGACATCGCCCTGAGAACAATTACCGATTTGATAGCCTATAAGGTATATCATAGCCCGGACAACAAGGGGCCTGAGGTGAATCTTATAACGGCAGAGACCTTTGTGGCGGAATACGTCTCTGAGAATTTTACCAGCATTGAGGATTTTGACAGGAGGCTCCAGGAACTAGGCCATGACGTGAGTGCCTTAAGGTCTTTTGCTGAGAGCATCTACGAATATTACTGTAAACGCTAGCCCCATTGAGGTCTTCTTTTTGATGGGGGTGTACAAATGAAGATAGTCTTTGTTCATCTCTCAGGCAGCAAGAAAGGCGTTACGGAGGTCTTTACCGAAGAGAGGCTGAAGGTCGGCACAGACCCCGGTAACGAGCTGCGCTTTAACCCCTCCATTGATAAGGCCGCCGCACCCTTCCACGCCGAGATAGAACTTAAGGACTGCGACTACCTGTTGAGGAACAAGGCAGTCAACACCTTCGTAAATAATCAACCGGTGGAGCAGGCTATACTCCTCGATGGCGATATGGTTGAATTTGGTAAGGGTGGTCCTAAGGTACGCTTCAGGATAAAAAGCGAAGAGGGAGACGTCTGTAAGCCCTTCCGGGAGATGTTAGAGGACTCCGCCGCTATTGCCAGAGAGGAGCATGGAGGCGGACTTGTCAGCACAAGCACCTTTTTAAGGGAATTGGCGTGGGAGGTGATAACACAGTCGTCCCTGCGCTTCCGTATGGGGCTTGCACTTGGTTTAATACTCGGCGTCGCCCTGGGTATATCCACATTTTACGGCTGGCGCACAGACAAACAACTTGAGAAAGAGGTAGCACACCGCCTGCAGGAGGCTACGGAGAGGCTGGAGACGCTGGAGGCCAAGGGTGTCATCGCCGAAAAGATAATAAAAGACTTTAGCGGAGGGGTCTGTTTAATCCAGGGTATTTACAGTTTTGGAGAAGACGACGAAAAAGGTCCATACAATATCCCCTACGAATACACAGGGTCAGGTTTTCTCATCAGTTCGGACGGCATGATACTAACGAATAAACATATCGCCGTACCCTGGTGGAGAAGACCCGGACGGTTCGGCCCGATAGAGATGGGTTTCACTCCGGAACTCAACGAGTTCATGGCATTTTTCCCGGGCATTGAGGAGCCCTTCCCACTTAAAGTGGAAGGTGTCTCGGAAGAGTTTGATCTGGCCATAATCAGCATTGACCCTCGTGGTAAAGAACTGCCCATACTGGAGTTGGAAACCAGCAGGGACATTGTCGTAGGCGAACCGGTCGTCGTCATAGGTTATCCTGCCGGAATAAGCGCTATACTGGCCAGAATCGGAAAACCCGTAATGGACCAACTGGTTCATGACATGGGTCTTGATTTCTTAGAGCTGGCCGCCGAGCTCTCGAGGCGCCACTTGATAAGACCCCTTGCCACCCAGGGACATATAACAGACGTACTTGAGGAGAGGGTGGTCTTCGACGCTCAGACAACTATCGGTGGAAGCGGAGGGCCGATCATTGACCGCAACGGCAAGGTAATCGCCGTTACCTATGGCATATACACCGGCTTTACCGGTTCAAATTTCGCCATCCCCGCCAAGCACGTGGCAGAACTCTTAAAAATCTCAGCTCAGGCAGAAACAAACAAGCAGACAGAAGCAAAGGAGCCCCCGGAAGTAAGCAAGCAGCCAGGAATCGAGAAGCGGACAAAAATAACAAGCAGGCAGAGATAAACAGGGGCGGATAACCTGCTGCATATTCTTTTACATCTTGCACTATCTGGGCGGTTTAGAAACGGCCTGAATAGTTACCACAACCTCACCTTCCCAGGTGCATGTCTCGCAGTTTAATTCGAGCCCCGAGTACGTGCCGACTAATCCATCCTTGCCCGTAATCTTTGCGGTTATCTCCGTGAGAACTCGACAATTCTCAAGATAGAATCCATACACTGTCGCGCTGACGATAGAGCCGCTGACCCTCCCCGTAAGGATGTTGGTGGTTCCGTCGTCCATCCAGGTGGCCGAGAGTTTATCCCCGTCCTGTAACACCTCGAAGATGAACTCCCCCTCCTTTGGCCCGTTCTCGGCCTCATTCTGGCAGTTGGCCTCAAAACCTTTAAACCGCATGGTCCACAGCCCTGAGAGGTCCTGTTCCCTTTGGACCTGCTGGGCCAGAGAGACCTGTGATAGGGATAAGAGCACACAGATAAATAGGAACATCCTTTTCAGGAATCTCATATCCACCTCTCTTCCAGAAGAATTTTGCAGAAAAGCAACCCTACACCTCAGCCCGCCGAGTCTCTCTCACCCTCTATGGCCTTAAGACCAGTTTACCAAAGGATTTTCTCCCCTGCATCCTCTCATGTGCCAGTACAGCATCTTTAAGTGGGAAGACCGTATCTACTACCGGCCTGAGTTTACCCTGATCTAGCAGGCGCAGGACGTCCAGGAGTTCTCTTCTGCCACCCATGTACGAGCCGTGGATGGAGAGCTGTCTTAAGAACAGGAAGGGAATGTCCACGGTAGCGGTCTGTCCGCTTGTGGCCCCACATACCACCATGCGCCCGCCTCTGGCGAGGCAGCGGAGGCTCTTCTCCCACGTCTCCTGCCCGATGTGCTCAAATACCAGCTCCACACCCTTGTCTGCGGTAAGCTCATTAACGGCCTCTGAGAAGTCTTGTTCACGGTAGTTTATCACCTGGTCTGCCCCAAGGTCTTTTGCCTTCCCTATCTTTTCTGTGCTTCCCACCGTGGTAATGACCCGTGCGCCGCAGAGTTTCGCTATCTGGACGGCGGCGCTGCCTATGCCGCTGCCGGCAGCATGGATGAGCACATCCTCCCCGGGCCTGAGAGCCCCCCTGGTAAGGAGCATATGCCATGCAGTCAAAAATACAAGGGGCACGGCCGCCCACTCCTCAAGAGACCAGGCATCTGAGATAGGCAGGACGTTCAGGGCCGACACGGTCACGAATTCTGCGTAGCCGCCCTGTGTCTGGTATCCCATTATCCTGAAATCTCCGCACTGGCTGTCATTGCCGGAGAGGCAGTGACTGCACCTCCTGCAGGAGATACCCGGCATGACCATAACCCTCTGACCGACCTTAAACCCCAGGGCCGATCTCCCCGCCTCTACTACCTCGCCCGTGACCTCACTGCCCAGGATATGTGGCATGGGGATTTCCGGCCCCCTCAGGCCCTCCCTGACCCATATGTCCAGGTGGTTGACGCCACAGCCCCTGACCCTGACCTTCACCCCGTGGGCACCCGGCTTCGGCGCATCCTCCACGTCCTCGTACCTTAGTTTATCGACGCCGCCGTGCTCGTGGAATACAACTGCCTTCATAGCGATTCTTACCTCTAATTATGATGTACAGTGTAACTTAAGGGCTGCCGCCCCGCCTTTGTCAAGGATTATACCTTAAAAGTCTTAGGCCGTTAAATATCACCAACAGTGATGCGCCCATGTCGGCCCCCACCGCCATCCACAGTGTGGTCCACCCGGGGATGATAAGGGTGAGAAACACCGCCTTTATAATCAGGGCAAAGGCGATGTTTTCCTTTATGACCCTCAATGTACGGCGGCTCAGGGCAAGGGCGAACGGCAGCTTCGAGAGGTCATCGGACATAAGCGCAATGTCGGCCGTCTCCAGTGCAGTGTCCGTTCCCACCGTGCCCATCGCAATCCCCAGTGTAGCTGCCGCCATGGCAGGTGCATCGTTTACCCCGTCTCCCACCATGGCCGTCTTGCCGTATCTCTTTATGCACTCCCTTACCGCCGTTACCTTGTCCTCCGGCGAGAGTTCCGCAAAATATTCATCAACGGCAAGCCTCGAAGCAATGGTCTTGGCCGTGCCGCCATTATCGCCGGTAAGCATTAAAATCTTCTCTATGCCATTATGCTTCAGCTTAGGTAGTGCCTCTACACCGGACCGACGTATATCATCCGCTACGGTGATTATACCCAGCAGGCCGTCGGCCCCTCCTACCAGCATAACCGTCTTGCCCTGTGTCTGGAGTCCCGAGAGTGTGGCCTCCACAGGGGATATGGGTATACCCAGAAAGTCCCTGAATAGTTTTGTGTTTCCTATGTAATATTTCCTCCCCTCCACCAGGGCAGAGGCCCCCTTTCCGGGGATGGCCTGAAAGCCGGTCGCCTCCAGGGGTTCTATGCCGTCCTCTCTCGCCCTTCGCAGGATAGCGCCCCCGAGATGGTGTTCACTCCTCAATTCGATGGCTGCGGCTATGCCAAGGAACCTGTCGTGGGATAGTGAGTTCGTTGAGAGGGGAAGTACGTCAACTACCTCCGGGGCACCCTTGGTGAGGGTACCCGTCTTATCGAAGGCGATTGCCTTTATCCGGCCTGCCTCTTCCAGGTGGACGCCTCCCTTTATAAGCACACCGTTTCTTGCCGCACAAGTGATGCCGGAGAGGAGACTCACGGGCGTGGCTATTACAAGGGCGCAGGGGCAGGATATAACCAGGAGCACCAGTCCCTTATAAATCCAGGGTATAAAAGCGGAATCCGTGAGGAGCGGCGGAACGATGGCTACCAGGAATGCCAGGGCTATTACCGCCGGTGTGTAGACCCTCGCAAATCTCTCCACGAAACTCTGGAACGGGGCCCTCTGTGACTGACACTCCTCTACCCGGTGGACTATGTGGGCCAGTGTGGTGTCCTTGGCGATGTGGGTCACACGAAATTCCAGGGCGCCTTCTTTATTAATTGTGCCGGCAAAGACCTCCTGTCCCACGTACTTCTTTACGGGTGTTGATTCTCCGGTGATGGGGGCCTGGTTTACGTGGGAATATCCGTCCGTAACTACGCCGTCCAGCGGAACCCTCTCCGAGGGCCTCACCACCACGGTGTCCCCCAGCCTGACCTCCTCTACCGGCAGGATGGTCTCCCTTCCGTCTCTTCTTACCAGGGCCTCCTGCGGGGACAGGTCCATGAGCGACCGCAGGGCGTTCCTTGCCCTGTCAAGGCTGTACGACTCAAGCAGTTGGGCCAGTGAGAACAGAAAGATGACCATTGCACCCTCTCCCCATTCTCCGATGGCGGCAGCACCGATAACTGCGACCGTCATGAGGAAGTTCATGTCAAGGTCAAGCGCCCTGGCGGCCCTCAACCCCTTCAACGCTATACGCAGACCGCCGATTAGCATGGCCCCCAGATATAACGGTATGGTTACGTCGCCAGGAAGGCCCTTGAGTGAGAGTAGCAGTCCGGACACCGCTAAGAGCCCGGATAGGCTGGTGAAGATGAGCTGCCGCTTCTTGCCCCTCTCGAGCTCTTCTTTACGGACGGCTGGGGTGCCCACGTCCGTCATGGTGGCACTCATACCGGTCTCTTCCACCGCCTTTATGATGTCGTCCTTACTCAGAAGCCGCTCGTCATAATCGACTCTGAGCTCCTTGGACAGCAGGAAGGTGTCCAGGCGGTTTACCCCCTTCAGGCCCGTCAGCGTCTTCTTTAGTAACTGAGACTCCTCAGGGCAGTCCATCTCGGGTATTTTCAGCGAAAGAGTCTTTTCCATAGCAGCTCTATCGGTCAATTTCTATCCAGTTGAAGGAACCGGTGCTCCGTCACCTATGTTCAACCCTACTCCTTAACATGCCTCAGGCCCTCCTCAAAGAGTCCGCTGATGTGCGAATCGTCCAGGGAATAGTATGCAATGCGTCCCTCCTTCCGGTATTTCACCAGGCGCATGTTTCTCAAGACCCTGAGCTGGTGAGAGATGGCAGAACTCGAGAGGCCCAAAAGACCTGCCAGGTCACAGACACAGAGCTCCCTCTGTGACAGGGCGAAGATTATCTTTATCCTGGTGGGGTCGCCCAACACCTGAAAGGTGTCGGCGAGGTTGTTTATAATACCATCCGCCTGCATCCGCTTCTCCACATACAGCACCCGCTCCCGGTCAATGTAGTGGGTCTCGCAGACGTCCTCTTTAATTCGCCTAGGCATCTCTTCTGTTATAGGAGGTTAATTGTTGAACAGTTGCTCACATATGATAATTAATCGGCCCGTGTAAGTCAATAGCAGGACCGTTAAGCATGGCATGATTGTATACATACTAACTCCCCGAAAGCGGCCGCCGTACTGCATCCCTCCCACGCCAACCGCACCCATCGGGGGTAAGAGCAAAAAGCAGTTGACAGTCTGTAGAGGCCCTGATATAATTTTCGCCGCTAAGCTTATGTGTTTTTTAGCCTTATATTTACGGTAAAGGGGTCCAGCCTCGGAAATGTCGGTGATATCCCCAATTTGCAGTAAGACCCGTTTTTTCTTTATAGCCCTGTTCTTGACCTGTCTGCCCCTTGGCGGAACCCTCGCGGCCCAGGAAGCAGACGTAGAAGAACTTCTCGGGCCTGAAAGTGAGATAGTCGCAGTAGTCAACGGCGAGAACCTGACCCGCGGGGAACTCTCAGACCTGCTCATAGAAAGTTTTGGCGACCAGGGCCTTGACGTATTGATACGAAGGATCGTCATCTATCAGCAGGCCGATAAGCTGGGTATAACCGTAGACCCTGAAGAAGTAAACGAGAGACTGGAGAGACTCGTTGACAGGGAGATAATCAAGATCGCTAAGGCAAACGGGCTTGAGGACGAAGACCAGCTCAGGGAAGAACTGGGCCGAAGGGATGTGGACCTGGATGATTTTAAAGAAACGCTGTCTTCACGCCTGGGAAAGGGGATGGAGGTACAAATCCTGGCAGAAAAGGCCGTAGCAACGACTGTGACAGTTACTGAAGAAGACCTGAAAAAGGCCTATGAACAGGAATACGGTGAAAAGATAGAGGCAAGTCAAATCGTGGTAAACACGAGAAAAGAGGCCGATGAAATATTGGAAAAGATCCGGTCCGGGGCGGATTTTGAGACCCTGGCCAGGAATGAATCCATAGACCGACTGTCAGCCGCTGCCGGTGGTAGGATGAGGCCATTTGGCCCCAATGAAGGAGTATTTGGACCTGAAGTCGCATACCTGGAGAAAGGGCAGGTCAGCGACATAATAAGGACCGAAAACGGCTACCACATACTGAAAATAGTCGACATAAGAGAAAAGAGCTCGAAGGACTTTGAAGACGTCAAATCAGAACTGGAAGAACTTGTTATAAGGAAAAAGGTCAACAAAAGAATGGAGCCGTGGGTCTCCAGTGTGCTTGAACGGGCAGAAGTAAAGAAATATCTTGCTACGTATTGAAAAGACCCCTCCCAAGGAATGAGGAACTCTAAGCTAGAGACAGTCCCCCAGGAATTTACCATTGAGGTGGCCGGCCGTATCAAGCGCCTGCCTCCCTATTTATTCGGCAGACTCAATCAACTAAAATATGAGAAACGAAACCAGGGAATTGACATCATAGACCTGGGGATGGGCAATCCCAATGACCCCACACCGCCTCCCGTCGTAGAAAAACTCTGCGAGGCGGTTCAAGACCCCAAGAACCACCGCTACAGCGTCTCTGCCATCGGTATACCCCACTTGCGGCGCGAGGTTGCGTCGTTCTATCAGAGAGAATGGGGCGTAGAACTGAACCCGCGAAAGGAAGTCATCTGCACCATAGGCTCAAAGGAAGGCATATCCCATCTGTGCCTGGCGCTGCTTGGGGACGGAGATACAACGCTGGTTCCCAGCCCGGCGTTCCCGGTGCACCTGCACGGGCCGGAGCTGGCAGGCGCTGAAGTGACAACTATCCCGCTAAAGGACGAAGAGGAACTCTTGAGAGATATTACGCATGCCATCGAGACTGTTCACCCCAGACCCAAGGTGCTAATACTAAATTTTCCACATAACCCTACCGGCCGTACAGTAGAGCTTGGTTTCTTCGAAGAGATTGTGGAGCTGGCCAGGAGGTACAACGTCATAGTGGTACATGACTTTGCGTACTGCTGCCTGGGGTTCGATGACTATAGACCACCCAGCTTTCTTCAGGTCAAGGGGGCTAAGGATATAGGGATAGAGTTCAACACCTTTTCAAAGAGCTTTAACATGCCCGGCTGGAGGCTGGGCTTCTGCGTGGGCAACCACCAGATGATAGATGCCCTGGCAAGGATAAAGGGCTACTACGATTACGGGATATTCCCACCCGTGCAGGTAGCCGGTATCATTGCGCTCAGGGACTGCAGGAAATATGCGGAACAGCAGGCCCACATCTATCAACAGCGCCGCGACATCCTCTGCGACGGTCTTACACGCACGGGATGGGAGGTGGAGAAACCCAGGGCTGCAATGTTCGTCTGGGCCCCAATTAAGGAAAAATATCGCTCCATGGGCTCTGTAGAGTTCAGTTATAAGCTCCTTAACGAGGCCCGGGTGTCTGTAGCGCCCGGAGTGGCCTTTGGAGAAGACGGCGAAGGTTTTGTTAGATTCGCCCTGGTGGAAAACGAACTGCGCCTGAAGCAGGCCGTGCGACAGATACACAGGGCACTTGATAAATAACACTGCAGCCGTACAAGAGGGCAGAATGGCCGGAACTGGACGTCTTAAGAGTTTTAGCGGAGGGATACACCCCCCTTCAGACTGGAAATCACTCGCTAAGGACAAAGAGATAACACAGGCGCCACTGCCTGAAACGGCCTATGTACTGACGGCCCAAAATATAGGCGCACCATCTAAACCCATAGTAGCAAAGCGCGATAAGGTGCAAAAAGGCCAGAGGATAGCCGAGGCCTCGGCCTTTATCTCAGCCCACGTCCATGCCCCGGTATCCGGAGAGGTGAAGGAGATAACGTTTAGGCCCCATCCGGTCACGGGCGCAAGAACCCCCACAATAACCATAAAAAGGGGCGATGACGATGAGTGGGCGCCGGGCTTGAACGAACCCACAGACATAGATGCACTGTCGCCGGAAGATATCAGAAATCTGGTAAAGGAGGCCGGCGTTGTAGGCCTGGGCGGGGCTGCGTTCCCCACTCACGTGAAATTAAGCCCACCTCCCGGCAAGACAGTCGACACAGTCATCCTCAACGGCGCGGAGTGCGAACCATACCTCACCTGCGACTACAGGCAGATGCTGGAGAGGACCCAGGAGATAATCGATGGACTCCGCATCATCATGAAATGCCTGGGAGTGAAAGACGCCTATGTAGGCATAGAGGCCAACAAGATGGACGCCTGTGAGAAGATAAGCTCTGTAATAGGCGATGATCCAAACATCAAGTTGGAAGTCCTTGAGGTAAAATATCCCCAGGGCGCGGAACATCAATTGATAAAGGCCGTAACGGGGCGTGAATTCAAGCCCACTCAGCTGCCTCTGGAGGCAGGCTGCGTGGTCCACAACATAAGCACCACCCTTGCCATCTACGAGGCGGTAAAATGGAAGAGACCCCTTATACAGAGGGTCGTAACGGTTACGGGCGACGGCGTTGAAAACCCCGGAAATTTCGTCACCCGGGTGGGTACACCGATAGAGTCCCTGCTCTCCTTAACAGGCATAAAAGAAGATGCAAATAAGCTGATATTCGGCGGCCCAATGATGGGGATAGCCCAGCAGAGCGTTATCGGCGCAAACACCGTAAAGGGCACCGGCGGGGTCTTGGTTATGAGAGGGGCCGAGACCTGGGAGTCTCATGCCTGTATACGCTGTGGGAAGTGTGTCGAGGCCTGTCCCTACGGGCTAAACCCCAGTTACCTGAGCATATTCTGTGAGGCCGAAAACTTCCAGGGGGCCATGGAGTATAACCTCATGGAGTGCAAGGAGTGCGGCTGCTGCACCTATGTATGCACCTCCAAGAGGCCCATTGTCCACCTTATAAAGATGGCCAAGTTTGACCTTGGCAGGCAGAGGGCACGCGAACAGGCCAAACAAAAGGCCAAAGAGACCGCAAAACAAACAGTAGCCTCGAAATAAAGAGCGGGTCTTACTTAACGCAGTTCTTTCTTCTAATAAAAGACACCCTCATTTTAAGAGGGCCTTTAACCTGAGGAGCGCTTCTATGGCGGAGATACCGGAAAGAATTGAGTTAATTGTAAGTTCCTCCCCGCACATCAGAGGGCCAGAGGATATACCAAAGGTGATGTGGACGGTGATAGCCGCCCTGGCACCCGCGGGCCTCATGGGCGTTTATTTCTTTGGCTACTATGTCCTTTCAGTCATCTTCCTGTGCGTGGCCACCGCCGTTGCCACCGAGGCAGCCTGCCAGAAATTAAGGGGCAGGCCCGTTACCGTCAGTGACGGAAGCGCCATCATAACCGGAATACTACTGGCCTATATACTGCCACCCGCCGTTGCCTGGTACATCCCCGTAGTGGGTGCGGTATTTGCAATAGCAATAGTAAAACATGTATTCGGCGGATTAGGCAACAACATATGGAACCCTGCACTTGCGGCCAGGGCCTTCCTGCAGATTGCCTATCCCGCACCTATTAATTCCGACTGGCGGAGCCTCCAGCAGGCAGGATTCCTGCAAAATATAAACCTCACGGACGACAAGGGACAGCTCGTGGACGCCGTCACCAGGGCCACCCCGCTATTCAAGGAGATAGGATGGGAGACATATAACTACATGAGCCTGCTTACCGGTGACGTCCCTGGATGCATCGGTGAGACGTCTGCCATTGCACTCATACTAGGGGGACTTTACCTGATTTACAGGGGATACGTGGACTGGAGGGTGCCGCTGGGCTTTATAGGGACTGTATTCCTCCTGTCCCAGGTCCTGCCACCAAGCACAGAAGCACCCTGGGCCAACGACCCCTTCTACCACGTCCTGGCGGGAGGGCTCATGCTGGGGGCATTCTTCATGGCCACCGACATGGTTACCACGCCACTCACCAAAAGGGGCCTGGCAATCTTCGGCATAGGCTGCGGGTTGCTCACGGTGCTAATCAGGTTTTATGCGGCATACCCGGAAGGGGTGTGCTACTCCATACTCCTCATGAATACCACCACACCGCTTATTGACAGGTACACTCAGCCTAAACTCTTGGGAGAAGGAAAGACCGCTTCGGGAGAAAAGGGATAACCATGGGCAAGAGATTACAATACACCCTGGTACTTGGCGTCATAGCCATGGTTACGTCCGTCGGCGTAGGCGCCACCTACGTTATAACAAAGGACACGATAGCCCGGAAGGAGGCGGCCAGGCGTATGGAGGCCCTCCTGACGGTCATGCCCGGGCTGGCAGGCGCACCCGTACAGCTCACGCCTCCCGAGACGGCCGCAGAGGACAACGTCTACAAGGGCCAGGATAAAGACGGGGCCGTTATAGGCTATGCGGCGCTCGGCAAGGCCCAGGGATACTCCAGCACGCTGAAGGTTATGGTCGGCCTCTCACCGGACACGGATAAGATCCTGGGGATTAAGGTGCTGTATCAGGCAGAGACCCCCGGCCTTGGAACAAAGATAGTGGAGATCGCCTCCACCAAGACCCTCTGGACCATGCTCTTTGGCGGCGAAAAGGCCGACGTCACGGAAGAGGTGACCCTGACACCGTGGTTCTGCGACCAGTTCAAAGGAAAGACGCTCAACCAGCTTGAGGTGGTGAGGCAGGAGGACCCGACCAAGATTACCGCCATAACCGGCGCAACCATAACCACCAAGGCGGTGGTAAAGGCCGTAGAGGACGCCATCACAAAGATAAAAGAGGTGGGCCCTACTTCATAAGATTCCAGATTACTGTAGCTTATATTTCGGGCAACCCTTGTGGTTGCCCTTTATTTTGTTCGCAGTGGTCGAGCCGCGCCGGAGGCTGAAAGTCCGCTGGAGGCGGATCTGACCTTCGGCATGACG